>NZ_JARVSW010000026.1:0-106073 GCF_030208985.1 Pseudomonas sp. MEJ108 | reverse complement strand
GACGCTCTGCGTCGCAAGAGGACGCAGAGCGTCCGGAACGGCATACGACGCAGAGCGTCGTACGATAATTGAGATGATCGTTCCTCACGCTTCAGAGTGTAGATGCAGTTCTTGACGCTCTGCGTCGCAAGAGGACGCAGAGCGTCCGGAACGGCATACGACGCAGAGCGTCGCACGATAGTTGAGATGATCGTTCCTCACGCTCCAGCGTGGGAATGCAGTTCTAGACGCTCTGCGTCGCAAGAGGACGCAGAGCGTCCGGAGCGGCATACGACGCAGAGCGTCGCACGATAGTTGAGATGATCGTTCCTCACGCTCCACGTGGGAATGCAGTTCTAGACGCTCTGCGTCGCCAAGAGGACGCAGAGCGTCTCACGATGGCGCTGACATGGAGGATCAGCCTTCAGACGGGCGGGTCGAGTCCTGATCCGCTTCGGCCGCCAGCTTCAAGCGGTCGGCCTTGCTGATGTATTTGTCTTTGCTTTGCGGGGCCAGTTTGGCGCTGGCCTTTTTGGCATGGGCCTTGAGCAACTGCTGGATTTTCTTGCGACGATTCATGTTCTTCAACCCGTTTGCACAGACGCGAATCATAGCAGTTTGCCTGTCGCGCCATGCCTATGCCTACCCGCCGTTCTGAACCATCTGCCACAACGACGCACCGACGCCGGTAATGCTCTCGCCGGCAATCAGGCCAGCCGCTGCGGTGATGGCAAAGCGTTCGGTCAGTGACGGCCAGCGACAGTTCACCAGCCAGGTGAGCACTGCACCGAGCGCCATCATCAACGACACCGAGGCGGGAAGCACGAAGGCCAGGCCCAGTGCTGCGGCGCTGGGCAGGTACCGGGCGCGATGCGCGGGCAGTGTGCTGTCGAGGATACCCAGCAGCAAGCCGGCCAGACCGCCGATGAAAATCGCCCAGCGGATGCTCGCCGACAGCGAATCCAGACCGTGCGTCAGGGTCTGCGCCACGGCTTTCCAGGTCGCCACCGCCGGGGCTGGCCATTCCTCGGTGAGCAGCATCGATTGCGGGTCCGGGATCAGCGCCATATAAGCCAGAACCCCGACGATACTGCCGACGAAAATCCCCAGTGTCTGGGCAATCAATTGCTTGCGCGGCGTGGCGCCGATCGCCCGGCCTACCTTGAAATCGTTCATCAAATCGGTGCATTGCCCGGCTGAACCGCCGGCTGTGTTGGCGCTCATCAGGTTGATCGGCACCTGACCGGGCGCGACGATGCCGAAGCTCAATTGCGATAACTGCCCGATTGCGCCGATGGGCGGAATACCCGTGGCACCGACCACTCGCGCCGCAACGGCCGCCAGGCAGATCGCCAGAGGAATGGTCAGCAAGGCCATCCACAGATTGATACCGAACAACAGTGCCTGCAGGCTGACCACCAACAGGATCGCCAGCGCAAACCCGGCGGCCGGCCCGGGCTTGGGCATTGACCAGGGCGTCCCGCCGCTGGCCTTGGTGGAGGCGTGCAGTGTCCACAGACGGATGGCCAATGAGGCCAGCGTCGAGCAGACCATCAGGCTCACGCCCGGCCACAGCAACCATTCCACCAGCGCGGCGAACTGCGGGCCGCTGCTGTCGGCCGGTAACGTCACCAGCCCCTGTTCCAGCAGCCACGGCGCCAGGCCACCCCAGGCCAGCAAGGCACCGATCAGCAGAGTCAGGCCGACGCGAATACCGATAATCGCCCCAAACCCCACCAGCAGCAGCGAAGGGTCAGCGGTAAAAGTCAGGCGCTCCAACTGAGCGCTCGGCGACCAGCGCGGGAACGCCCATATGAACGTGTCGACCCACTTGGCCAGTGCTGACAGCAACGCGGTACTGAGCAGCACCTTCAGGCGCGTCGCAGCTTCACGGCCGTGATTGTAGATGTGCAGGAGGGTTTCCAGAGTGGCCATGCCTTCGGGGAATTTCAGCGATGCGTCATTGAGCAGTGACGGGCGCAAATACCAGGCAATCCAGATCCCCAGAAAGCTTACCGAAAAGACCCAGGCGATCATTGGGATGGCATCCAGTTGCTGACCCGTCAGCAGGGTATAAGCCGGAATCGGTGCGACCAGCCCGCCGGAAATGATCGACGCAGCGGCGGAGGCGACAGTCTGGTTGATGTTGCTCTCATGCAGCGTCCACGGCAGCTGCCCGGAAGAGCGCTTCGACAGCCCTTGCCAGATCGCATAACCGATCAACAGCGCAATGATCGACATGTTGAACGACCAGCCGATCTTCAACCCGGCGTACACATTGGAAGGCGTCAACAGGATACCGAGCACAACCCCGGTAATCACCGCGCGTAGACTGAGCTCACGCTCGACAGGGCTGGCAAGAGGGTTCGATGGTGAGGTCGAAAGCATGCGAATTCCTTTCGGCAATGAGACAAGGCAACCTATAAAGTGAGCGCCATATCGGCCGAAGGTTCATATGGCAGGCTTCGTTGTGTAGTGGCGTGAAGGCATCCGTTCGTTCCGGGTTTTGCCGACCGGTTACGCAGGGTGCCTGTTGCAGGAACATCAGATATCAGACTGTTGGAAGAACATCACCACGCGCCTTCTGATGAATTACAGGCGGTGAACCAGAATATCCAGCCCTTCGTCAGTGTGTGGAATCTGGAAGTAGCGTGTGATCAGCCTGAACTCCGCATCTGTGGCCGCAAAGTCATGCTCGGCTCTTTGGTTGCGAGCATGCAGTCTGGCAAGGCAAATATCATCTTCCACGTCGAGATAGTGCAGTCGATGCTTAACCTGCGCGTCTTCAGCCAGGCTGCGAAGCCACTGGCGGTCGGCGAGCGTATTGGCAGGGAAATCCAGAACCACGCACATGCCGGACTTCAGCATGTCGATGACCAGAGGGCCGATGATGTCGCGAATCCGATGGGCCAGGCGCACGTAGTCCGCCACTGATTTGATCTCGTCAGGGTAGAGCCGGGAGAGCCATTGATCTTCACTCAACAGGATCGCTGAATGCTCGGTCGCGATTGATTTTGCCAGTGTCGATTTACCGGATGCGATCTTGCCGCACAGGAGGTGAAGTTTGGGGGCGAGCATCAAGTCGTGTCCTTTTCCAGTCGTAAGCAGAGGTGAGCCCATACCCAGCGGGAGCCTGTCAACCAAGCACATTAAGCCCATCATTGAAATGGCACTCGCGATCATCACCGCCAAGGTTTTCCGGCAGGAAAGCGGTGAGGTCGTAGGGCAGAAACAGCGTGTCCAGCGCCAGAGAGAACGGCACGTCTATCAACCAGGGCCAGGTCGATGTCACATCTTTAGTACCCCATGCCCAGCCGTGCCGTGTACCGGGATAGACGCAACGCTCACCATCGAGGTGATACATCAGGCTCCAGCAGCCGCTCAGTGAGATGGCCGTAGCGAGTAACAGGCATTGCTTGAACATACATTCCCTTGTTTTGGCGTCGACGCAAAGTGTGCTTCATTCTACCCAACTGCCCTGACAGGGAACCAGGCGACGTCGAGTCTGGATCAAAAAAGGCGACTCTAGAGCATCCGAACAAGCGAGCAGTGAGCGACAGCAGATGCATGGGGTACTCCGATCATCCTGCCCACAGCTCAGGCAATGCGTTGCGCGATCTGCCTGAACAACGCTGTCTTAGTGGGAGCGAGCTTGCTCGCGATCTGTCGGGCCGACAGCAAAACCTCTGAGTCCGGTACGTTCAGGCATAACTGCGATGGCTGGTTGCAACGTCGCCTTGCCACTGTCTTAAACGTCAGCGGCTACAGCACGCAAGTTATATTCAGCGTTTATAAATAGCGACGAGCGTGCCTGGCATCAAACGACCAGTCGATGCGGTTGCCAGGCGCTGCCCTGCTGGTCTTGCGAGTCGGTCACCAGACTTTGCCTTGCCGGCGCATCAAACATCGAGCGCAGATTCTTTTCGATGGTGTTGCACAGGTCTTCCATGCGAATCCGGTGCTGGCTGGCGCCGAACGGGGCTTGCAGGTCAGTGCCGATGCGGTCCATTGCCAGCAGCATGCAGCCGACGACCGTGGATATCGCCGGGGTGAACCAGCCCAGGGTGGTCACCATGCTCAGCGGCATGATGATGCAGAACAGGGTACTGAACAGTCTGGGAAAATAGACGTACGGGTAGGGCAGCGGCGTATTGGCGATGCGCTCCATGCCGCCCTGGCAGTTGGACAGTTCGACCATGGTCGACTCCAGTCGCGCCAGGCGGATGCTGTCGATTCGCCCTCCGGCAAACTCTTCGGAGATCATGGCTGCCGAGCCGTTGAGGATGTCATTGGGAAAGTTATTACTCTCACGCGCGCGCTGAATCTCGGAATGCGATAACAGCCCTTCGAGTTTTGCTGTGCTGACATCGCCTTTCAGATGAGCGCGCAGTGCCCGCAGGTAAGCCACGTGACGATTGAACAATACTTCTTTCACCGGGTTGCCACGTTCATTGGCGCTGCCTTCAATCAAGGTCAGTACCTGGCGGCCATAGCTGCGCGAGCTGTTGACCATCGCGCCCCATAGCGTGCGCGCTTCCCACCAGCGGTTGTAGGCGCTGGAATTGCGAAAGCTGATCAGCACGATAAGCGCCGAGCACAACAGCGTAAGCGGCATCAGCGGGAGATCTATCCCCGCACCCTGGATCAACATGAAGTCCATGGTCACGGCCACGTCCCAGAGCAGAAGCCAGAACAATGACCAGCCAACGTAGGTGACCGTTCTGCTGATGCACCGCCATTTTTTTTCAAAAGGACCAGACATTGCGGCACTCCTTTGCTGGGTTGGAAGGGGTTTGGCGCGGTCAATCAATAAGCCACGCTGCAAACTTACTGACCGAGGCTTAAAGCTCGCTTAATTCTCCATGGTGGCGAAACAGTCACGCCTGTCTTGACCATGGCGACCCCTACCAACAGCTGGAACCCCCGGCACTGTTGCGACCACACAGCCTTGTCGGTCCTCTTCGCTGACGGGCCCCCGGACGTTTGCAATTGCTATCACTCTCGGACCGACGCCTCATTGCCTTGCCTGTTCGCAAGCAAGTCGTCCGGCCAGACCCGTCTCGGCGCGTTGCTACGCAACTTAAGCAATAGAGAGGGAGTTTCAATGCACATCAACCGACCCGGCAGCCCGCAGCCCAGCATCGAGCTGGAGCGCTTTTATTCTGCATCGGAATCGTTTGCCTCCAGTTCCGTTCGCGAGCTCAGCCCTGCCGAACACGCTAATCTGCAAGCCATTACCGATTACCTGAAAGATCATGTATTCGCTGCGCACAAACTGCCGTTGAGTGAATCGGCCGTCGACCAGGATGCCGTTCATGCGCACAACGAGCAGCTCGACAACATCATTGATGCTCGCGCCAGATGCTTGCGGGACGAGGGCGAAACGCCTGCCACCATTGCCGACACCTTCGCCAAGGCGGAGAAGTTCGACAGGATGGCAACCACCGCTTCGACCGCGCTGCGCGCCACGCCGTTTGCCGCTGCGTCAGTGCTGCAATACATGCAGCCTGCCATCAACAAGGGCGACTGGCTGCCGACGCCGCTCAAACCCCTGACGCCATTTGTGTCCGGAGCGCTGTCCGGGATCATGGATCAGGTCGGCACCACGGTCATGAATCGCGCCACGGGAAACCTGCACTACCTGAATACCCCGCCTGAGAAACTGCATGATGCGATGGCGGCTTCCGTGAAGCGTCATTCGCCGGGTGTCATGCGTCAGGCGGTGGATCTGGGCATTGCCGTCCAGACTTACAGCGCGCGTAATGCGGTGCGTACCGTACTGGCGCCAGCATTGGCATCCAGACCCGCCGTGCAGGGTGCGGTCGACATTGGCGTGTCGGCGGCAGGTGGCCTGGCGGCCAACGCGGGGTTCGGCAATCGTATGCTCAGTGTGCAGGCGCGTGATCACTTGCGCGGCGGTGCATTCGTGCTCGGCATCAAGGACCAGGAACCCAAGGCAGACTTGAGTGAAGAAACCGACTGGCTCGTGGCTTACAAAGCGATCAAGTCAGCCAGCTACTCCGGCGCGGCACTGAACGCCGGCAAGCGGGTGGCTGGCCTGCCGCTGGACGTCGCCACCGACGGCCTGAAAGCGGTGAGAAGCCTGGTGTCGGCCACCGGTCTGGCGCAAAACGGGCTGGCCCTGGCAGGCGGCTTTGCCGGCGTGGGCAAATTGCAGGAGATGGCGACCAAAAATATCACTGATCCGGCCACCAAGGCGGCGGTCAGCCAACTGACCAATATGGCCGCCTCGGCAGGCGTTTTTGCGGCCTGGACCACCGCAGCGGTCGCAACCGATCCCGCGGTGAAAAAAGCTGAGTCGTTCTTGCAGGATACGGTCAAATCGGCGGCGTCGAGTTCGACCAGCTATGTAGCTGACCAGACTGTCAAGCTGGCCAAGGCGGGCATTGACGCGAGTGGTGAGGCGATTGCTGCGACGGGGGCATCCTTGCTTGACACATTACGTCGTCGCAATGCTCGTGAGCCGGACATCGAAGAGGGTGGCATTGCAGCGGGTTCACCGAGCGCGGTGCCGTTCCAGCCAGGGCGCTCATAAGCGTTTCGACCCATAGCCGGTAAAGCAAAGGGGCGCCTTCCACGGAGTGCGCCCCTTTGCTTGTTTCTCATGTATGCGTCGTATCACAGCTCGGTGTGCTGGGTAGACGCCTTGGTCTTGTCATAGGCGTGCTTGACGTCGGTCATGGCGATGTCGCCAGTGGCCAGTTTCAGATCGTCACTGTCGCTTTTGACGAGTGCGAACTTGCCATGGGTCGCGTCCACGCCATTGAGCTCGACACTCATGTCATCAAACTGCTTGCCACCATTGGTGCGGACCAGCGTACCGAAATCGGTGGCCTTGAAACCGTCGACTTTCAGGTGGGTATCGGCATTGAGCTGAATGACCTTGTCATCGGCACCGTTGGCGCTGCTGTTAGTGATGTTCAGATTGGTGACCTTTGCGCCGCCTTCACCCTTGACGGTGATCATGTCTTCACCGACGTTCTGGGCATGCACGTTATCAATGGTGACTTGCTCCGAGTTTTTGGCATTCACGTGGATGCCGTCGGCTTCGTTCTCGCCCAGGTTCACGTTTTTCAGCACAGCGCCTTCGGCCAGTTCGAACAGGGGCTTCTGATGTTCGTCCTGGTCGCCGGTGCCCATCGACTTGTCGGCGGTAAAGGTTGCACCGTGGCCGTCAAACACCTGGCCAGCACCGACTTTGATGGTGTCTTTCACGACATTGACTTCGCCGGATTGCTCAAGAGAGCCCGTTGTATCCGAAACCGTGCCGTTGCCCGAGTTGCGGCCGGGATTGGCCAGTTGCGGGGTGACTTGAGGCGTCACGCCATCACTGCCACCGCCTCCGCCGGTTCCGTCCTCGGTCGAAGGCGCGCCGCTGCCGTCTGCGCCAGTCGACACATAACTACCGCCGCCGTCACCTTCAGCGGTTGGAGATGTACCGCCGCCGTCACCTTCAGTGGTCGGGGATGTACCGCCACCACCGTCACCACCCGTCGCCGCCGTTGTACCGCCGCCCTCGTCACCGCCTGAAGCCTCCTGAGTACCACCGTCACTGCCTTCGGCCGATGGCGTACCGAGTCCTCCCTCGTTTTGAAACGGGTCTTGCCACTCGTTGGAGTCCTGACCCGTGTCCTGTTTTTTATTGAGGTTCATGAGCATTTGCAGCAGCGATGTGACGAGTGCACTGAGCAGCTTGACGACGTTGGATTGAGGGTCAGTTGCAGCGCTGCTGTCGGTGGGGTTTTGAACCGTATTGTCGGGCTGTCCGAAGCTGACGTCTTTCTGTCTGGCAGTGTCGAACAGCAGGGCACTCGGGTCGACGCCCTGTGCAGTGCTCTCATCGCTGAACGTATTGGTCTGCGGACTCTTGCCGCTCAGCGCCGAGAAGTCCAGCTGGGTTGAAGCGGGTTGGTAGGAGGTGGATGAGTTGATACCGATGCTCATGGTGCTTTACCTCGATGGGATGGACATATGAACCAGCGTCGTCTTCCGGATTTACCGGCGTTGATCGCCGCGTCCTTGTCGGGTTCTATAGGTCGATGAGGACTCTGCCTTGGCGTTGCCCGAAGTGAGTGGCAGCACGGGGGGATGGGTTCCCGTTTGTGTGCGTTGACGGACGATGATCCCGATGCACCGCTCTGGAGAGGTCACCTCGCCCCAAGGAACCAAAACCCCTTGCCCTCCGACTCAGTGCGCACACGCCAGCAAAAAAATGGTGTGGACTCACATCGCACTCAGAGGCCGTGAAATGAACAAAAATGATGAATATCAAACGCTTATCAATGAGATTTGCGCGCTCAGTCTGATCTCCGAACCTGAACGTTTTTACGAGTCAGCCAATTTCAAAATCAGCGACGTCGACTTCACCCTTCACTATCAGGACCGCGACGAGGGGCGTGCGATTCTCATCTACGGGGATATGGGCGCGCTGCCCGCGCGCAATCGTGACAGCGCCTTGCTGGCGCTGATGGACATCAACTTTCATATGTTTTCGGGGGCCCACAGCCCGGCTTTCTCCTGGAATGCCCAGACCGGCCGAGTGCTGCTGATGGGATCGATAGGCCTTGAACGAGCGACAGCCGAGGGCGTGCTGTTGCTGATGAAGTCCTTTGCCGACCTGGCCAGAGAGTGGCGCGAGCACGGTTTCATGGGGCCGGTGGGTGCTGCGGGCGCCCCGGTCAATATGCCTGCTTCTCAGGCAACCACGCGTGACAATCCTGCGAGTTCCGGGAGGTTCCAATGATTGGCACACGAGTCGGCGGATCAGGCAGTACCGAAATCGTTCAGGCGAACCAGCCGCAGCCGTCTGCCGCTGTCGCCCAGGCTCATCCACATGCGGTAAGCCCGAGCAGCAACCCGCCGCTGACCGCCAGCCAGTCGGCCGCGCAAGCGCCGGAAAGCTCGGCGGCCGGTGCCGCTCGCCTGCCAGTCGCGCCGCGACATCTGCCGACATTGGAGAAGTTTCGTGCCGAACAGCCCACCGTACAAGGCACTTCCACGCCGACTATCAGCGCTAACGCGGCCCTGCTGATCGGCAGTCTGTTGCAGTCTGAAAAACTGCCCTTCGAGGTCATGGCCGCCCGTTTGTCGCCTGAGCGTTATGCGTTGCAACAGTTTCACGGCTCCGATTTACAGCAAATGCTCGGACGATTCGCTGAGCCAGGGCATCTGCCAGGCAAGGCCGAGACCGAACAATTGATCAAGGGCTTTGCCCGGTCGCTCGCAGACCAGCTGGAGCACTTCCAGCTCATGCATGACGCGACGGCTGAGGCATTCGGCCCCGGAGGGCTGCGCGACCGTAACACGCTGGCGGTCAGTCAGGCGGCGCTTGGCGAATACGCCGGTCGGGCGAGTAAATCCATCGAAGCGGGGCTGAACCACAGTCTCGCGGTGCTGGACGAGCGCATCGCCGCGCTGGACAGCCAGTTGGAGGGCGCCACTGAGGACAGCAGACCGGTTTTGCTGATGGACAGGCAGGCACTGGAAACGGCCAGGGCGATGCTGGGCGACCTGCACGCCGACTTCTGCAAATCGCCTGAAGCCAAGCGGTTGAATGCCGTTGCCGCTCACACGCAAATGGATGCTCTGATCGACAAGCTGAACGTTGATCGCAGCTCGGTCGGCGGCTGGAAGGGGATCGGTCCGATCGTCGCGGCAGCGGTGCCGCAGTTTATGGTGTCCATGCTCCACCTGGGGTATATCCGCACGGCCACCGGTGACGCGATGAAAGATGCCGTTCCCGAAAAAAGCGCCGACGCCAGCATGAAGAGGGCCCTGGCCGTAGGACTGACTGCCGGGGTGGCTCACGAGGGCGTTACCAACCTGTTGAAGCCGATGGTGCAGGCCGGGTTTCAGAAAGCCGGCCTCAACGAGCGGCTGAATATGGTGCCGCTCAAGGGGATTGATACCGACTCGGTGATTCCCGACCCTTTCGAGTTGAAGAACGACAACGGCGCACTGGTCAGAAAAACGCCTGAGGAAGCCGCTGAGGACAAGGCGTTCGTCGAAAGCGAGCGAGCGGTTTTGAATCAGAAAAAGGTTCAGGTTTCGTCTACCCATCCACTGGGCGAGATGATCCCCTATGGCGCCTTTGGTGGCGGGCAGGCGGTACGCCAGATGCTCAATGATTTCAATCTGCTCAATGGCCAGACCCTGTCGGCCAGAGCGGTGACCTCCGGGATCGCCGGGGCCATATCAGCCACCACCCAGACCATTGCACAGCTGAACTCGACCTATGTCGATCCGCGCGGGCGCAAGATCCCGGTCTTCACCCCGGACCGCGCTAATGCCGACCTGGGCAAGGACCTGGCCAAAGGCCTGGACCTTCGCGAACCGGCGGTACGCACTGCGTTCTACAGCAAGGCTGTTTCAGGTGTGCAGAGCGCAGCGCTGAACGGCGCGCTACCACCGGTTGCCGTCCAGCCCCAAGGTGCATCCGGCACGCTCAGCGCGAGGAATATCCTGCGCAACATGGCGCTGGCGGCAACCGGTTCGGTGTCTTACCTGTCGACCCTGTATGCCAACCAGTCGGTCACGGCCGAGGCCAAGGCCCTGAAAGAGGCGGGCATGGGCGGCGCAATGCCGATGCTGCCGCGTACTGAAAGCGCCTGGAACACTATTCGCCATCCAGACAGAGCTTCACTGCCACACACGTTCCAGCCGGGGACTGCGCTTGGTATCCCCAGAGCCGTTGAAAGCGCCTATCACATGGGCAGAGGGGCGTTGCAATTACCGACCCAATTGGTGGTGGATACACTCCGCGGGGTGGAAGAGGGCGTATCGAAAGGTGTTTCGGCCTTGCGCAATTCACGCAACGCGCCAGAGACACCCTTGCCTGCGGACAACGCTGACCCCGTCGATGTCGAACTGAGTTCGATGGAGGAGGGCCGTCGAGGCTCATAAACACACGGGGGCTGTGTCCCTGGCGGCCCCTTTTTGTGGAACCTGCAGCGCCAGGCAGCCACTCACTGCCTGGTCAGCTCAGGCTTTTCCTAAAGGACTATGACGATGAATACCTCGCAACACGAGTTCTCCCGTTTCATCACTGCGCTGGGTGCCCAGCTTGGCACTTCGCTTACCTGGCAGAACGGGGTATGCGCGCTGTATGACGGCCAGGACAACGAAGCCGCCATCATCGAGTTGCCCGAGCACAGTGAGATGGTCATCTTTCATTGCCGTGTCGGGCGCTGTCCGGAACGCTCTGCCGATTTGCAGCAGTTGTTGAGCCTGAACTTCGACGTCGCCCGCTTGCACGGTTGCTGGTTTGCCGTCGATCAGGGCGATGTGCGCCTGTGTGCGCAACGTGAGCTGGTGTCGCTCGATGAGCCAGCCTTTTGCGACGTGACGCGTGGCTTTATTGCTCAGGCACGCGAAGCCCGCGCATTTCTGCACGCCTGAGCAGACGGGGTTGCACGCAAAAGCGCCGCTTCCATGCGGCGCTTTTTTACGGTGTCTCAACTATCAGCTTTTGACTTCGAAGCCCGACAGTTTCAACTCGCCTGCCGCCTCTTTCAGCGACGCCGAGGGCCGCGACAGTTCCCCGTCGAACGTGTAGCCGATGGGTTTGTCCTGGTCTTCGCCATAGATGAAATTGATCCGCCCGAGGGTCTTGTTCACGCTCAACGAGGCGCCGCTGTTGTAGCTGATCAGTGGCGTGGGTGACGTGAAGTTCTCGGTCTGCGGTGGGGCATGGAACACCACCAGCCTTTTGATCCTCATGTTGTTGCGATTTTCCAGAAGGCCGGAGAGTTCGGTCTGCGTCAGCGTCCCCCTGCGGCTGCCTTCGTCGATCTCGTCGATCAGCGAGTCTTTCGGTTCAAGGCGTACCCGGGCGAGGGTGCCCTGGCTGTTTTCAAGCTGCTTGACCATGGCGCTGAGCGTCGGGTCCTGACGCATGTACTCGGCGACCCTGGCCGCGTTGCCGGGCGCACTGGCTTCGCGTATCGAACCCATGATTCTGGTGAGGATACTTTCCTTGCTCAGGCCGGACAGGCTGGTCTTGCTGGTTTCGAAGCGGGCATTGTCCAGCACACTGTGATTGTTGATCGACGCTTCGTGTTGCACGCCTGCCCTTTTCAGGTCCCGAAGCGCCTTGTATTGCGTGTCGTTCTGCGACGGTCTCTCGGCAAACAGCGCTTTGAGCCCGTCAAGTCGTGCCTGAATGGCCTGCTCAGGGTTCATGTCGACGTAAAGAGCGTTCAGCGGATTCTGCAGCGCTGCAAGGCGGGCTGTCGTGGCTTTGTCCTTGAAGGCTGCACCGAGACTTTTAGACAGTTTGTCCAGGCTCTCGGTGGTCATCGGGGTCGCTACGTTAAAGCGGAACTTGACCCGTTTGACGGTTTTGTCATCAATGGTCACGTTCGCTGCGACCCCCAGGTTATTGGCCGCCGATTGAGTCGCCGGTGTCGGCCCGGCAGCGGAGGCCGGGGTCGCGGTGGAGTTGCTATGCGTGCCACTGATCTGCCCGCGTGCCTGCCCGCCGAAGATCAGACTGTTGAAAAAGCGCGGCCGGTTCTTGCCGCCTTCGCGCAGCTCTGTCTTGTCGTTCTTCTGGGTCAGGGAGTAATCGGTGTAGCTCAGCAGGTTGACCGTGACATTCGCCGCCACGCCCAGACGCGCAACCGCGGAAAGCGGCGCGCTGTCGGCCTCCGACAGGCCGAAGCCGACGCGCATATCAGCGCTGAAGCCTGTGGTGATATCGAAATTGAAGCGGCGCGCTTCATAGGTTTCGTGGTCCTTGACCTTGTTCAACAGCTGCAAGGGGTTGAGCTTGCCTTCGAACAGGTCGTCGACGAACCCGTCGATTTCGTCGTCCGCCACATTGAAGATCACTCCGGCACGCTGGCTGGCGGCAGCGGTTGCGGTCACGTCTCCGCCAAGACGGAAGTTCGGCGTCATCTTGCGGTTGTTACCGATATCGACGCTGCGGGCAGGGTGGTTTTCGTCGAAAAAGCCAGGCCAGTAGTCCTTGCCGCCGCCCACGCCGCCGCTGATATTGCCGGCCGCTTCTCTCATCAGGTACAGGGTCACGCCGCCTTCGCAACGTTCGGCACTGAAGAGGTAGTTGCGATTGCCGGTAGCGCCGGCGGTCGGCCACGGGCCTGTCGACTTGTCGGCAAGGACGGCGAACGGGCTGGTCAGGTTCAGGCCGTAACTGCGTTGCACGCCGATTTCATCGTCGCCATGCTCCAGGTTTTTGAGCATGGCCTTGAGCGTGTCGGCCAGTTCGGACTGATCCTGGCTGCCGGTTGCCGCGCGCATATTGACGCTGACCGCGTGGTCGGATTTCTTGAGTGCGTTCGAGAACGCCTTGACCGCGTCATACGCGCCTTCCAGTGCTGCGTTATCGGTAAAGCCCATGTCAGTGACCTGCTTGACCGGATTCTCGCCATAGGTCACATCGCGTAACGAGGTCAATTCCGCTTGCAGCCTGGGCAGGTCGCTGCTGCGTGCCAGCAGCTCAACCTTGCCGATCAGCGCACCGAGGTCGTTCAGGGTGACCAGATCGAGCGCCAGGCGGGCCTTGCTCAGCCCGTGATCTTCATTGGCGTCGCGGCGTTGGCCCATACCGATATCGGTTTTGGTGTGAGAAAGCTTTACACCGTTGTCTTTCAGCAGCCTGAGCGTTGTGGCCGTCGGGTTTTCTGCGGACGGGGCGACACGGGTCAGGGCGTTATCCAGCTCATTGACGAAATCATGGCCGGAGCTTTTGAAGTTGAGCATCGACCCCAGTTCAGCCAGCTTCTTGCCGAGCTGAGTGCGTTTCGATGACTTTGCCAATGCGCTGTGCTGGTTGAGCACACCGTCGTTCTGCCTGAGGTTTTTGAGCTTGCCGTAATCCTTGCCAATGTTCTCCAACGCCGTCCTGGCGTGCTTTTCCAGTTCGTCGCGGAATACTTCGAGTTCTTTCGCCAGCTCAGCGCCTTCAGGGCCAAGCTGCAGGCGCGCAATTCGCGCTTTCAGATCGTTGCCCGGGGTCGGCGGTGTGCCGCCGGCTTCATGAATCAGTTCAAGTTGTTTGAACGCGATCAGCTCTTTCTTGTAGAGCTCCTTCAGGCCCTCGCGACCATGATAGCGATGCTGGATATTGTTGCCGACGTTCTTCATCCAGCGAGGCGGTTCCAGCGTGTTCTTGTAAACGTTGGCCCGCATGGCCTCGCTGGCGGAGGGGCGATTGCTTTTCTCCATGCCGCTGCGCCCGAATGCATTGATGTCCAGCTTTGCTGTCAACCCGGTGCCTGGAATCCGCCAGGTCTTGTGCGCGCGCGTGATGCGGTTGTAAACGTCGTTCAAGCCGTTTTTTTCCACGGGACGCTGCTCGAACGCTTGCCACTGACCCTCTTTGAGTTGCATCAGGCCTTGACCGGCGGCGTCCTCGACCTGGACGCTCAAGCGATTGTCATCATTGCTGTACAGCGCTTTGACCGGTTGCCCGTCGGGCGCTGCCAGCGGCGTCCATTTGGCGGCCAACTGGCCTCCGAATCGGGTTGCCTGCCATGCCTCTCTGGGCATGCAATACAGCTTACCGGTGCTGCTCAACGCGTAAAGATTATGCTTTTCGTCCAGGGCCAGATCCTTGATGTCTCCGTCAATTGCGGAGGTATCCAGATCAATGGGTTTGTGGTCCTTGCTATGGGCCGTCAGTCTGTTCTGATCATCGAGCGCGACAAAGCGCTTGTCGCTGACCATGGCAAAGGCGGTCACGACCCGATTCTCCAGCCCTGCGATTTCCTTGCCCATCGCCACCTTGGTCGAGCGCGCTATCTGGGCCAGTGCCGTATTGTGGTCGAAGGCGACATTGGGGTGTTTAGGGGCCACGTCGAGCCTGAGCAGCTTGCCACCTTTCAACACGTAGGCGTTGCTGTCGGCTCCGCGCTGCAAGCGATCGACATCCTTGATGCCTGCGTCTTTCCAGCACTGCGGCGTCGCGTCCCAACGCTGGATGCGACCGGCGCTCAAACCGACCAGACCGGCACGGTCGAGGTGCAGGCGGTCGGCACCGACGGGCGCTGGCATAACCGTCAGGCCGCGTGTGTTGTCCAGAACCAGCGCATTGGTCAGATTCCAGCCACTTTCCAGCTTCGCACCCTGCTCGTCGAGCGCATGGGAGTGCACCTCGCCCTGACGATTCCTGATCAGTGCGTGCACGCGACCGTCATCGCCGCTGATGAATCCGCTGACGCTGTTGTGGCCGCCCATTGGTTGATCGTCCAGCCTGTAGCCGGCCCGTTCTGGCATCAGGCGCAACGTTGGCTCGTTGCTTTCGAAGGCGCTGCGATCAGTGCTGTAAAGCCTGCCCTGCGTGTCGGCAATAAATAGCCTGTCGTTGCTCAGGGCGACTTCGGCGGCCTGTGCCTGACCACCGTCGAGTTCCAGGGTTTTGGTTTTTTTCGGGGTCAGCCCACCAATCACCGGGCTCATGTCGGTGAGCAGGACGGTCTGCACATCCGAGCCGCTGAGCAGTGCCGCGGTATCGTCAGGTGCGACCGAAAATGACTTCAGGTCGTTGAAATCGGCATGCGGCATGAACGGGCTGGAGAGATCGACGACAACATCGTCACTTTTGGCGTAGACCGAGCCGTTGCCTCCGGTTATCAGGCGGTTGAAGGCGATGTCCTCGATTTCATCCACCGGCTTCCAGCGTGCGGCGAGCGGTTCGAACTGGTACAGCCGGTCTTCGTGCACGCGCAGGCGGTCGCCGTTGGTGGTCTGATGGACGTCGGTGAGGTGGGCGATATGGGCCTTGCCTGGCAACTCCTGGCTGCGCCGCCCGTCAAGGGTGTCGAGATGAATGTGATTTTCTTCACGCTGC
Organism: Pseudomonas sp. MEJ108; assembly: GCF_030208985.1. Lineage (NCBI taxonomy): Bacteria > Pseudomonadati > Pseudomonadota > Gammaproteobacteria > Pseudomonadales > Pseudomonadaceae > Pseudomonas > Pseudomonas sp. MEJ108. The sequence goes on along the minus strand of NZ_JARVSW010000026.1, from coordinate 90,262 downwards.
ATGTTCACCGGCGGAGGTTTCCCGCCTGCCACCGGCAGTGTTGGCTCGCTGCTGCGGATGACCGCCAGCGAGCTGTCACCTTGCGCCAGATGCAGCAGATGCCCGTTGGCTTGCAACAGTTGATGGTCCTGCACGCCTTGCTCACTCTGCTGCGCCAGATAGGTTTGTCCGGGCTTGGCGAGTATGTCGTTCAGCAAAGCGGCCATGCCGGGCGTCTTGAATGAAGAGAAATCCGGCTTGCCATCGGCACTCAGCCTGATAGTGGCCTGTGGTCGCGTATCGCGTATCAGTTGCTCGCTCCTGAGCTCGGAGCTCCCGCCGGTGCTACTTTCCAGCCCGGTATTGCGGCGTGCGAGCGGCCCATCAGGATCGTCGGCTTGGGTACCGGAACTGCTAGCCGTGTTCGGGTCTACAGGCTGCATTGACTGGCGTGTGCCATCGGGGCCTTGCAGACGGCCGCCGGGGTTACGGTGTTCACGCATCGCGCTGGCGACCGCCTCTTCGTCAGTCATGGGCTCTGCGGCTAGCTGCTCTGAGGGGCTGCGTGTGAGCTGATCCTGCGGAAGATTGAACGTGACACGGCGATTGTTGCGGGTGGCAGTGTCTGCCCGCGTCGATCCTTGTTCTATTTCATGCTTCGTCGTTCCCGAGGTGTTCGCACGGGTGCGCAGAATTGACTTGGGGGGAGGATCGTTGCGCGGCGGCGGGTTATCTGGCAGACGAGTGTCACGACTGGTGTTTCTGCCCGCCTCGCGACTGGAGCGCGGTGGTGAGCTTGAGGGGGGTTGCGTACTGGGCGGTCTGGCTGCCGACTGCCGGGGTGCCCTGGATTTCTGGAACACCTTACCGACGCTTTTCAGCAGCCGTTTGCCCATACTGCCCAGCGAATGTGAGGAGCGCTGGGTCGGCTGTTCGGTTTGCTGCCGGATATTTGAAGGGTTGTCGGCTCTTGCTGTCGCTTCTGGCGCAATGACGTTTCCGGTATTGCGGTTGACCGTTGGTGCCTGCACGGTGCATCTCCCTTTCCATTTGCCGCCCGACGACGGCGATTGTGTAACCCTTTTGAAAAGTCCTTCAGCTCCTGTGTGGCATGGGGAAGGCACCGGTTCCACAGAAAAACAGCTGGCTGAAACGTTTCAGGCTTGTGCGTACGCAAGCGAAATACGCCTTGCAGGGAACTGGAAAGGCGGGCGTGCCACGTAGGGGGACACGTTCAGGACATTCCGCACATGGCCGCCGTTGCCCTCCACGTTTCGTCTCCTCGTTTGCTGGCTCGTTCGGTACAGATCGCCGTTCTGGCCCTGGGGGCGCTGTGTGTGGGCTGTCAGTCAGTCGATGACTCACCGTCGCGCCTGGACCGCTTGCCGCGACTGGTCGCCGGGCTGGGGTATCGCTCGGCCGACGCGCAGGCCGACCCCCTGGCTGCAACGACTGTTGCCGATTTGCCCGTCTACAACGGCGAGGACGTTTGGCAACGGGTGGCGCAGCGATGCCGGCTGGTGGACGGGCAGGGCGTCAATGAACGTATCGCTCGCCAGCGTGACTGGTTGCTGAACAATCGCGGTTTTCTGACCGGGGCCAGCAAGCGCGCCACGCCTTACCTGCATTTCATTGTCGAACGTCTCGATGAACGCAACATGCCACTGGAACTGGCGCTGCTGCCCATGATCGAGAGCTCCTACAATCCCTTGGCCAACTCCCCGGCGGCGGCAGCGGGCCTCTGGCAGTTCATCCCGTCTACCGGTCGCCAGTTCAACTTGAACCAGAGCGCTACCTACGACGCCCGCCGCGATGTTGTCGCGTCAAGCAAGGCGGCGATGGACTATCTGACTCGCCTGCATGATCAGTTCAATAACGACTGGCTGTTGGCACTGGCGGCCTATAACGCAGGCGAGGGCACGGTTGCACGAGCGATCGACGCCAACCGTCGACGTGGCATGCCTGTCGACTACTGGCATTTGAATTTACCCCGGGAAACCCAGGACTACGTTCCGCGCCTGCTGGCACTTTCGCTGGTGGTGCGCAATCCAGGCGCCTACGGCGTGCAACTGACGCCGGTCGCCAACATGCCGTATTTCGATGTGGTTGAGCTCAACCACACGGTAGACCTGACTCAGCTCGCCGCCACCACCGGGGTAGACGAGGCACAGTTGTTGCGCCTCAACCCGGCATTCCTGCGAAAAAAGACCCCGGATGGCCCGGGACGTTTGCTGATTCCCAAGACCCACACGCAGGTGTTGACGGCAGGTATCGAGCGGATCACCGGAGAGTCGCCGACAACCGCTGTCATCCCGGCAAGTCCCGGAAAGCGTGTGATCGAGCGCGAGCCATCGTCGCAAGTGGCCGAGCGCGCTCCGACGCCTGAGCCGTTGCAGGCAGCAGGGCGCGAGCAGACGGCAGGCCTGATGCAGGTGCTTGAGCGCGAGCCAGCACCGGAATCGGTGCAGCCGGTCAGGCGTGAACCGCAACCGAAAGTCGTCCAGGTTGCCAGGCAGGAGCCCTTGCCCGGCCCCGCGCAACCCGTTCAGGCTGCCGAACAGGTAACTGTGTCCGACCCCATCCAGCCTGCGCGTCAGGCGTCGTCGCAGGCGACAAACGAGCGTTCGCTACTGGACCGCCGGATACAAAAGAGGCTGTACATTGATGACCGTTCGTCGCCACGCAAGCGCGACGAGATCGCGTATCGCGATGAGCCGCGTGAGCTGCCGAACGGTCCTCGTGTCGTGGTGTACGCCAGCGATCCACGCCAATAACCTCTCGATTTTTTTCTCCTGAGCGCTTAAAGCACCTGAAAATTGCCCTTTTTTAGTGCTTTTTCGCGTTCTCAGCGCGTGCCCGAAACCTTCGAATAAAAAATTTTGCTCCTTTTTTTGCCTTTATAGGGACGTAAAAAGGGTGGCGGACCAAGCTTTACCAAATATGTTTCTCAATGGCTCATGCAAACTTTGTAAAGAATTGTAAGGAAATACTTACACATATCTAGAAACAATCTCAGTGATGATGAGGTATCAGCGCTGCTTATGGTGAGAGGCGTTCATAACGCTATAAGCCTGGATTGCCAGATTGTCCTACAGTGAATCCTTTCAGCGAATTAGCCATTTTCAAAACCTGCAAATACGCATTCTGAAAAGGCCACGCGTTCGGATTACCGAATGCATGGGTGGCAAAAAGCTATCGCGAGATGAGCCCAAAAAATGGGAGGGTTATGGATCCAACCAGATCAGAGATGCGCCATCGTTCGGAAATCCGACTGTGGTCTTGTTTGTATCAGCCCAGTTGCCGGGTTCTGTCTTGCAACCGGTTCTCCCTATTTGGACGTATGGAGTAAGTTGAACGTTAACCGGTTTTTTCTTGAGTGTGTTAGTTGTGGGTGTATGGGAAGTTAATACAATACGTTCGTACAAATGGCTGTTTTGGTTTGCTCATTTTTTATTGCTGTAAAGAACTAACGTGCTGCGGCGCCTATTAAGTGTGCTACCAGATTCATGGGGTGGCTATCTGTTTTTTCTGCGGTTGGCAAGTTACAAATTTTTCGATTTCATTATGACCCATGATCGGGCATACGTCTGGATTCCCCGCAGCCACAGGGGCTGCAGCGACGCTTGGCCAGCGTAAGTCCATGATAATTTTGGAATAAGGATATATTAACAGAATCATTTCAAAGCGCTTGCGCTATACCGAGTGGGTCTTAGGGGGGTGGCGCTACTTGATAGTGATTCTCGAGTTTGTGAAATTTTTCACCGTCTGTGGGGAACTAAATTACTATATGTGTGCCTTGTAAGACGTGGTATTAATATCCCGCCTTCCTCCCGCCATGAGAGTGATCGATGAGCACAGACATTGATAACGACGTTCGAACGTGTTGGAACGTAACTGCATTATCGGCTGGTCATCAAATTGTAATGAACAGCGCGCTACTGGATATGGACTTGCTTCTTTGCGGAGAAACCGGCACCGGCAAAGATACCCTGGCCAGCCGGATTCATGAGCTGTCGAGCAGGACCGGGCCCTTTGTCGGCATGAACTGTGCGGCCATCCCCGAATCGTTGGCAGAGAGCCAGTTGTTCGGCGTGGTCAATGGTGCGTTCACCGGCGTGTGTCGGGCTCGCGAGGGCTACATCGAAGCCTCCAACGGCGGCACCCTCTATCTGGATGAAATCGACAGCATGCCGTTGAGCCTTCAGGCCAAGCTCTTGCGGGTGCTGGAAAGCAGGGGCGTCGAGCGGCTAGGCTCGACCGATTTCATACCACTGGATCTGCGAGTGATTGCTTCGGCCCAGCGTCCGCTGGATGAACTGGTGGAACAAGGACTTTTTCGTCGTGACCTGTTTTTCAGGCTCAATGTGCTGACACTGCAGTTGCCAGCCTTGCGCAAGCGTCGCGAGCAGATTTTGCCATTGTTCGACCAGTTCACCCAGGACGTCGCCGCAGAATCCGGCCGCTCCGTTCCAACGCTCGACAATCGACGTGTACAGATCCTGTTGAGCCATGACTGGCCCGGCAACGTGCGCGAACTGAAGTCGGCTGCCAAGCGATTTGTCCTGGGCTTGCCGTTGCTGGGCGCCGAGCCGGTCGAAGCGCGTGACCCGGTAACAGGGCTGCGCATGCAGATGCGCGTCATCGAGAAAATGCTCATTCAGGATGCCTTGAAGCGACATCGGCACAATTTCGACGCTGTGCTCGAGGAGCTCGAACTGCCCCGGCGCACCCTCTACCACCGCATGAAAGAGCTGGGTGTTGCTTCGCATATCGACCTGGTAGCCGAGTCCTGAATCGCTGCTGCGCTCGCGCAACGCTGATGCCATTGGAGTCATGAAATGAATCTCGACGATGAGTTTGACGATCACCTGGATGCGGAGCGCGTACCCAATCTGGGGATCGTCGCCGAAAGTATTTCGCAGCTCGGCATTGATGTCCTGCTGTCGGGCGAGACCGGTACCGGTAAAGACACCATTGCCCGGCGCATTCACAACATGTCCGGGCGCCAGGGTCGTTTCGTCCCGATGAACTGCGCAGCCATTCCGGAATCGCTCGCCGAGAGCGAGCTGTTCGGAGTGGTGAGTGGGGCCTATACCGGCGCCGACCGTTCCCGAATGGGCTACATCGAGGCGGCGCAGGGCGGAACCTTGTACCTGGATGAGATCGATAGCATGCCGCTCGCCCTCCAGGCCAAGCTGCTGAGGGTGCTTGAAACCCGTGCACTGGAGCGTCTGGGTTCGACCTCCACGATCAACCTGGATATCTGTGTGATTGCCTCGGCCCAGGCCTGTCTGGACGACGCCGTCGAAGAGGGGAAGTTTCGGCGCGACCTGTACTTTCGCCTGAACGTGCTGACCCTCAAACTGCCGCCGCTGCGCGATCAGCCCGAGCGTATCCTGCCGCTGTTCACCCGGTTTGTGGCGGCGTCGGCCAAAGAACTGAGCGTCCCGATTCCCGATGTATGTCCGTTGCTTCAGCAGGTACTGACGGGGCATCACTGGCCCGGCAATATCCGCGAGCTCAAGGCCGCTGCAAAGCGCCATGTATTGGGCTTTCCTCTGCTTGGGGCTGACTCGCAGACCGAAGAGCACCTGGCGTGCGGGCTCAAGTTCCAGCTGCGGGCGATCGAAAAGGCCTTGATTCAGCAAGCGCTTAAGCGCCACCGCAATTGCATCGACGCGGCCAGCCTGGAGCTCGATATCCCACGTCGTACGCTCTACCGCCGCATCAAGGAATTGAGCATCTGATTTTTTGCAGAAGTTCTGGAACCGATTCGCGGACGCATGCCACCTAGCTGTACCAAGCAATTACGCTGGTACAGACGAAGGGGTATGACGTTATGACTATCATGAGTTCTCTGGCGGGTGCAGGTCGCGGTGTCGTCAACACGATCGGTGGTGCCGCTCAGGGCATCAACAGCGTAAAGAGCAGCGCCGACCGTAATGCTGCACTGGTGAGCAACACCGGCAGCACTGACAGTATCGACGCGACTCGCTCCAGCATCAGCAAAGGCGATGCAAAAAGTGCCGAGCTTGACGGCACCGCGAACGAAGAGAACGGCCTGCTGCGCGAATCGAGCATGCTGGCGGGCTTTGAGGACAAGAAAGAGGCGCTTTCCAACCAGATCGTCGCAAGCAAGATCCGGAACTCGGTCGTCCAGTTCTGATTTCTTGAAGCCCCTTCGTGCCTGAGGGGGCTGCTACTTTGAGGAGGTTGTGATGCAGAGTCTCAGTCTTAACAGCAGCTCGCTGCAAACCCCGGCAATGGCCCTTGTCCTGGTGCGTCCTGAAACCGAGACGACTGGCGCCAGTTCGTCGAGCAAGGCGCTTCAGGAAGTTGTCGTGAAGCTGGCCGAGGAACTGATGCGCAACGGTCAACTCGACGACAGCTCGCCATTGGGCAAACTGCTGGCCAAGTCGATGGCCGCGGATGGCAAGGCAGGCGGCGGTATCGAGGATGTCATCGCTGCGCTGGACAAGCTGATCCATGAAAAGCTGGGTGACAACTTCGGCGCGTCTTCGGACAACGCCTCGGGTACCGGACAGCAGGACCTGATGACTCAGGTGCTCAATGGCCTGGCCAAGTCGATGCTCGATGATCTTCTGACCAAGCAGGATGGCGGGACAAGCTTCTCCGAAGACGATATGCCGATGCTGAACAAGATCGCGCAGTTCATGGATGACAATCCCGCACAGTTTCCCAAGCCGGACTCGGGTTCCTGGGTGAACGAACTCAAGGAAGACAACTTCCTTGATGGCGACGAAACGGCTGCATTCCGCTCGGCACTCGACATCATTGGCCAGCAACTGGGTAATCAGCAGAGTGGCGCTGGCGGTCTGGCGGGGACGGGTGGAGGTCTGGGCACTCCGAGCAGTTTTTCCAGCAACTCGTCCGGTGTGAAGGGTGACCCGCTGATCGACGCCAATACCGGTCCCGGTGACAGCGGCACTACCAGTGGTGAAGCGGGGCAACTGATCGGCGAGCTTATCGACCGTGGCCTGCAATCGGTATTGGCCGGTGGTGGACTGGGCACACCCGTAAACACCCCGCAGACCGGCACGGCGGCGAATGGCGGACAGTCCGCGCAGGATCTTGACCAGTTGCTGGGCGGCTTGCTGCTCAAGGGCCTTGAAGCGACGCTCAAGGACGCCGGACAAACCGCTACCGACGTGCAGTCGAGCGCTGCGCAAATCGCCACCTTGCTGGTCAGTACGCTGCTGCAAGGCACCCGCAATCAGGCCGCGGCCTGACCGACACCCGCCTGACGGAGAACTCACGTGACCATTTCCCACCTTGGTAATGTTAAAAGCATCTCGCCGGAACTCGGGCAGGATGTGCCACAGGGGCTCGTTTCAGAACCGGCCCAGGCGGATGTCGACATCTTCACCGCTGCCACGCAGCCGGACGGCGTTTCGAGCGGAGCGCCGCTTTCCGAGCATATCGCCAGTGCAATTTCCGGCGGTCTGGGCGAAACCGAAAAAATGTCTCAGCAAGCAATGCGGTCGATGAAGAAAGCCTCCGGGACTGGAGATGCGCTGGATATCGCGGCGATGACCAGGACCCTGTCGCAATGCTCGTTGCAGACTGCGCTCACGACCAAGGTGGTGAGCAAGACTGCGCAGGCGCTCGACAAGCTGACTAACTTGCAGTAGAGGTTTCCGTGAAATTTCTGAGCGCAGGGCTGCTGCTGATTTGCATGGTATTGCTCGGCGGCTGCAGTGATGAAACCGATCTGTTCACCGGCTTGTCCGAGCAGGACTCCAACGAGGTCGTTGCCCGTCTTGCCGATCAGCATATCGACGCGCGCAAACGTCTGGAGAAAACCGGCGTTGTCGTCACCGTCGCGACCAGCGACATGAACCGCGCTGTCAGGGTGCTCAACGCTGCCGGCCTGCCACGCCAGTCTCGCGCCAGTCTGGGGGATATCTTCAAGAAAGAAGGGGTCATTTCGACCCCGCTCGAAGAGCGCGCCCGCTACATCTATGCCCTGTCTCAGGAACTCGAAGCGACGCTTTCGCAGATAGACGGCGTCATCGTGGCCAGGGTGCACGTGGTACTTCCGGAACGCATCGCACCGGGTGAACCGGTGCAACCTGCCTCTGCTGCGGTGTTCATCAAACACTCCGCAGCGCTTGACCCGGACAGCGTGCGTGGGCGCATTCAACAGATGGTCGCCAGCAGTATCCCCGGCATGTCGACGCAATCGGCAGAGTCGAAAAAGTTTTCCATTGTGTTCGTACCGGCTACCGAGTTTCAGGAAACCACGCAGTGGGTCAGTTTCGGACCGTTCAAGCTGGACAGCGCCAATCTGCCGTTCTGGAACCTGATGCTTTGGCTGGTGCCGGTTGGCCTGGCGGTGTTGCTGCTGATCATGGCGCTGCTGTTGCGCAGTGACTGGCGCGCCTCGGTCCTTGGGCGGATCGGCCTTGCCGGCCGTAGCCGCTCGACCGTACCGGCGCGCGCGTGATGGACCTGACCGCCGAGGACTATTGGACTCAGTGGTGGTGCAATCCCTGGCCATGGGCGCATCCGGGCTGGCAAAGCCGGTTCGCCGAGCGCTGCGGACTGACCGTCAGCGACTGTGAAGCCCTCATGGTCAGCCGTCACGGCGTGTTTCTGCAGAGTGTCGGCATCATGCCAAGTCAACCGCCGATGCCTGCAGAGCCGGTGTTGAACTGGCTGGCGCTGACACCCGCGCAGCGTGATCAGGCGCTGGATCTGGCGCAGCGCATCTGTTTTTCCCGTAACGAAAGCGACGGCCATGACGGGCAGTGGTGCTGGGCGCTGACCAAGGCGTTGCGCCCTGGTGTCTGGCTGGAGCTGGAGCATGAAGATGCGCGCTTGCTGTTGGGTGCCTGGCTCGGGCCTGAGTATTGGCCGCGATTGCGCCTGGCCTGGGCGCCCGATGAGGTCGCCGAGAGGCCTTGCGCGGCCCCCGAAAATAAACTTCAGACGCTGTGGCAGGCTGTTCTATGGCGTGTCACCACGGCCTGAATATCCGCCTCCCTCTGCATCAGGAATTCGCACCATGCTTGCCAAACGCAGTATTACCCTGACTGCCGACGCAGTGCTGCCCGAGCCAGTATTGCGCCGTGAAGACATCGCCAACAGTCTGCTGGCTCGCGATATTCTGACTGGCGCGCAACGTCAGGCGGAGCAACTGCTGGTACGTGAGCAGGCTAATGCCGATCGTCGGCATCAGGAGGCGCTTGCGCAGTTCTGGGAGCGCGCCAATGCCTTTCTGGACGAGCTGCATGTCCAGCGCGAAGCCTTGCAGCAGCAGGCCATGACTGCTGTAGAGGAACTGCTGACTGAGGCATTGAGCCAGTTACTCGACGAAACGACCCTTGCCGAGCGTGCTCGGGCACTGGTCAGGAACCTGGCAGCCAGCCAGCTCAACGAAGCAGTGGCCACACTCAGCGTTCATCCAGAGATGGCCGAGCCGGTCGCCGAATGGTTGGCAGAGAGCCGTTTTGCCGAGCACTGGGCGCTCAAACGGGATGCGACGCTGGCCACTGAAAGCCTGCGCCTGAGCGACGCCAACGGCGCTTTCGAAATCGATTGGGCAACGCTGCGCAATGGGCTGGCAGGCGCGGAGCCGGCTGCCTGAAACAGACTCTTGCGGCGAAAATGGAACCGCTCCACCTGTTTGCTCCACTCAAGGTTTGAACCTTTCTGATGGAGTATCAGGACATGATAAATTTCAAATCTCTGCAAAATAACCTCGATTCCACGCTCACCCGCGCGTTGTCCGACGTGGATGACGTGCTGGACGGGGGCAATGGGCATTTCACCGCCGACGACATCGATGCCTTCAGTGAGGCAAGCCAGCAGGCTGCGGTCAGCTCCAACATCGCTGATCAATGCCAGCAGGCTGGTTATAAAATGACCAAAAATGTCATCGATGGATTTCAGTGAGTTCGAGGAGGTCGTCGGCCTGTGGCGTGATCAGCGTCCGGCGAGCCCGCTCGACTGCTGGGTCGACGACGCCAACGCACGGCTGGAAAGGGTGGGTGGCGGAGTCCGTTGCAGCATCGAGTTACTCGACCCCTATGACGCCAACGACCCTCAGCGTATCGAAGCATTGCTCAGTCACGGCGGTGCCAGCCTGGCGTGTGCCTGTGACGGCGCGTTCGCCATCGATCCGCAAACGCGCTGCATGGTGCTGGTCAGCTGGATGCCTGGCCCCTGCAGCCTTGCCGATCTGCTGAACCGTCTGGAAAGCCTGGCCAATCAGCGCGCGGCCTTGCTCAGCCTGATGCACACCACTCTGGTCAATTCCGTGCCCGCCTTAGCCGGGCGCACGACCCTCAATCACCGGCAACCGGGAGTTTGAAATGCGCAAGGCCTTGATGTGGTTGCCTTTATTGTTGATCGGGCTGTCCCCCGCCACGTGGGCGGTGACTCCCGAAGCCTGGAAACATACGGCTTACGCCTACGATGCCCGGCAGACCGAGCTGGCGACAGCGCTGGCCGACTTCGCCAAGGAATTCGGCATGGCGCTGGATATGCCGCCCATTCCCGGGGTCCTCGATGACCGGATACGCGCTCAGAGCCCGGAAGAGTTTCTCGACCGCCTGGGCCAGGAATATCACTTCCAGTGGTTTGTGTATAACGACACGTTGTACGTCAGCCCCTCCAGCGAGCACACCTCGGCACGCATCGAAGTGTCATCCGACGCGGTAGATGACCTGCAGACTGCCTTGACTGATGTAGGGCTGCTGGACAAGCGCTTCGGGTGGGGGGTACTGCCGAACGAGGGCGTGGTTCTGGTTCGTGGCCCGGCAAAATATGTGGAACTGGTGCGCGATTACAGCAAGAAAGTCGAAGCGCCGGAAAAGGGCGACAAGCAGGACATCATCGTATTCCCGCTCAAGTACGCCAGTGCCGCGGACCGCACCATTCGCTATCGCGATCAACAACTGGTGGTCGCCGGGGTGGCCAGTATTCTCCAGGATTTGCTGGATACCCGTTCTCGTGGCGGGTCGATCAATGGCATGGATCTGCTGGGGCGAGGCGGTCGCGGTAACGGCCTGGCGGGCGGTGGCGGCCCGGACGCTCCGAGTCTGCCGATGAGCTCCAGCGGCCTCGATACCAATGCGTTGGAGCAGGGCCTCGATCAGGTGCTGCACTATGGCGGCGGCGGCGGCAAAAGCGCTGGAAAAAGCCGCTCTGGCGGTCGGGCCAACATCCGTGTAACGGCCGATGTCCGTAACAACGCCGTGCTGATCTACGACTTGCCCTCGCGCAAGGCCATGTACGAAAAGCTCATCAAAGAGCTGGATGTTTCGCGCAACCTGATCGAAATCGACGCCGTGATCCTCGACATTGATCGCAACGAGCTGGCAGAACTGTCCAGCCGCTGGAACTTCAATGCCGGGAGTGTCAACGGGGGCGCCAACATGTTCGACGCTGGCACCAGCTCCACCCTGTTCATTCAGAACGCCGGCAAGTTCGCTGCCGAACTGCATGCGCTGGAAGGTAACGGCTCAGCCTCGGTGATCGGCAACCCGTCCATTCTTACCCTTGAAAACCAGCCGGCCGTGATCGACTTCAGTCGCACCGAATACCTCACCGCGACGTCGGAACGCGTGGCCAATATCGAGCCCATCACCGCTGGCACCAGTCTGCAGGTGACTCCGCGCTCGCTGGATCACGATGGCAAGCCTCAGGTGCAACTGATCGTCGATATCGAGGATGGTCAGATCGACATCTCCGACATCAATGACACGCAGCCAAGTGTGCGCAAAGGCAATGTCAGTACCCAGGCCGTCATAGCCGAACACGGTTCACTGGTCATCGGCGGTTTCCATGGCCTTGAAGCCAACGACAAGGTCCATAAGGTTCCGTTGCTGGGCGACATCCCCTACATCGGCAAACTGCTGTTCCAGTCCCGCAGCCGTGAACTGAGCCAGCGCGAGCGCCTGTTCATTCTGACGCCAAGACTGATTGGCGACCAGGTCAACCCGGCTCGCTATGTGCAGAACGGCAACCCTCATGATGTCGATGATCAGATGAAAAGGATCAAGGAACGGCGTGACGGCGGTGAGCTGCCTACCCGCGGCGACATTCAGAAAGTCTTCACGCAGATGGTCGATGGCGCTGCGCCAGAGGGCATGCATGATGGCGAAACACTGCCCTTTGAAACCGACAGCCTGTGTGACCCGGGTCAGGGCCTGAGCCTCGATGGCCAGCGTTCGCAATGGTATGCACGCAAGGACTGGGGTGTGGCCGTCGTGGTAGCGCGTAACAATACCGACAAACCGGTGCGCATCGACGAGAGTCGTTGCGGTGGTCGCTGGGTCATCGGCGTCGCCGCCTGGCCCCACGCATGGCTGCAACCGGGCGAGGAGAGCGAAGTGTATATCGCGGTACGTCAGCCACAGATATCGAAAATGGCCAAAGAGAGCCGGCCATCACTGCTCCGGGGGGCAAAGCCATGAAGATCAGCAGCGTTGCAGTCGTGTTGGTGGTGTTTGCTACCCTGACCGGGTGCGCCACCCACGGTTGTTCGGGCACTGCCTGCAAACGTCCGGACTCCACCAGCCGCGAACTGGTCATCTGGTGGCCCCCGGACATGCGTGACGGTCTTGACGATCAGGACCACGAGCGCGATTACACCGTCGTGAAGTTAAGGGACTAGACATGATTGAGGTCGAGGAGAAAACAGCGTTCTACTACAACGTTGCGGCACAGAGTCCTGCGGTCTGGCCGGTGGCAAACGGAGTCTCGTTCGTCAGCCGCCGCGAGCACCATGACTGGGGCATTGCGCTGCACATCGAGGGTCGAGCGCTGCGTCCCGAACAACTCAGAGAGGCGCTGCAACTGAGGTTTTCAGAAGCCGAACGATTCAATGACTACTTTCTGTTCCTGGATATGCGGCGTGATTTCGTCGTGTGGCACGCGGTGAGCGACGCCCCCCATGCCGTCACCAATCTGGATGATATCCGGCGAAACGAACTGATACTGGCAGGCCTGGATCATCTGGCTTAGGAGATAACAACCGCATGAAAAAAAGACCGCCCCAGTGCAGATGGGGCGGTCTTTTTTTGGGGCAGCTGAAAGCTGCGAGCGGCAAGCCTCAAGCAGTATTGGGGCATCTTGCAGGACGCAGTCAGTAGCAGGAGATAATACGCAGGGAATGGGAGAGGGCTGGTGCATAAGCAACCACCAGGCTCTATACGTAAAGTGGCTTCGCTCGGTGATGCTGCGTTAAAAACAGGCTCGAGCGCGAGTCCGATCGGAATGCTCATTTACAACACGTAGAGTCGAACGCGACCCCGGCCGTTCCTCGCCTGTTTTTGCCTTGCCTGACCTTCGCTCCTCGACTTTTCGTACAGAGCCTAAAGTCAGTAGGTCAAGATTGCAAAGTGGTATGAACCCCTCGACGTAGTTCGGGACCTGATTTCAGATTCATATCCGCTTTAATGAACAGTATTTGATTGACCTGAAAGATGAGTGATCAACTCCCTACCGTACTAACATCCACAACATACGTGGGCTATCTTTTCGGGCTGACGGTAAGCCCGTCAGCTATTGCATAATCTAATCTATTGCGCAAATGCCATGACGGGCTCCCAGTAGGTGAATGGGGTCTAGATAAGCCGATGCGCTCCATTGGACCTCAGCGGTTTGCTCACAACGTGCCGTTGGAGTTCCCGCACAGCATCCTGGTTTTTAAGAACACCTTGATAGAAGGCCGTCGCCCAATTATTAGGGTATGGATCGCATTCTCGCTCGCTGAGCCTGGACTCAAATATAGATTTTATATCGCAGGGCTTGCTCTGGGCAATCCTAATCCAATGGCGGTATTGTTCATCGCAGTAGTCCACGATTCGCTGCTTGATATGCAGGTTTTTTAAGTGAGAACTTATTCTCTTCTCATCAACATCTGTAATGCTTTCTGGAATACTGAAGGCCGGTGAGAAAACAAGCTTTCCCTTCACGATCGTTACCTCAATCTTAAACCTCAGTGTCGACAACGCAGGGCTATAGATAGGATGAAGAAAGAACGACTGATTTTCATTTTCACAAAAATATTTCACCCCTTTTATTGGGGCGCAGTCACGACATTGAGGCACCAGATTATCAGAAAAAATCGAATATTCCGGCCAACGCTCTTTCGGTAAGAAATGGTCGAGCGTTTCCGGCGCTCGAGGAAATCCACAATAGGGGCACTCATCCAGCGTATGATCATGACGGCGAGCCTCTAACAGTGTTTTTAACGCAGCTGGAGGGCGCTCATAAAAGTCTATCAGTACGTGGCCAGAAAGTGAGATCCCGCTTTTTCGTGGCTCTGTTTGATAGTCCTCAATAAAACCGTCAAACTCTTCATAGCGCTCGCGAACGGCATACTTAATAAATCCAAGTATGGCAGTGTTTTTTTTAGCTGAGCCAATAGCCAATTCAAACCAAGAGCAACCCGGTCCAGTGCGAAGGTATGAGAGGTCCTTCATTTCGGCCTCCGCTCAATATCCGGCTCCACATCATTCTCACCCGCGATAAGTTTACCGCTCAGATACGCCAGTGCCTCGTCTCCTACCTTGGGACCGAGCTTCTCAAGGGCCTCCTCGGGACTCGCGCAATCGGCGACAGCTTCGTCAATTGAGTCTTCGTAGGGCTTGCGCGTCTGATAGTCATCAAACGCCAGTCCCATGATGACTTCCACGGTCTGACCAAATGTTTCAAAATTGGGTCTCGAAACATCTGTCCTATCCTCCACCTTTCGCAGCACCGAAATCGCAGACCGCTCCACCTCTCGCGCTAATATCGTCGAATGCGTAGCAATGATCGCGTTGGATTTTGTCGCGGCAAGCAACTGCTTCAGCATATCCAAAAGCCCGACCTCCATTGACGGGTGGAGATACAGTTCTGGCTCGTCAAGGATGAGCAGGCTCTCCTCGTCCACTTCGGCGACTAAGTTCGGCAGCAGGTAGGAATAGATGGTCTGCCCGGAACTCAGAGGAACCGTTCTACCTCCTTTTAGGAATTCGATACCCGCCGCGTAATTAAAATCCTTGCGCGTAGCGAGACTCAGCCGTACCGCTTCCGTGGTGCGGCTAAGCACTATCGACGAATCATCTGAATTGAAAACTTGAACTGCATCAAAATCAATGGAGTGGGACAACGTATCAAACAGCAGCTCGAAACGGCTACCGCCAGTCCATTCGTTATCTGCATCATATTGAACGATACGATGGAGTGCTCGAGCGCTACTTTCTTTAGGCCACGTCAGGGAAAACTTACCCTCAGGGTCACGGAAACCAATGTAGACATATTCATTGACCAGTCGCCTGCGTCGTTCTTGCTCATCTTTAGCTGTCAGATCACTTTCGTGACTGTCGTCAGTCTGGGCCATGGCTTGGTTTGGCAAGGCATTTGACAGCTCAACCTCGGTTTTGAACGACTCAAAGGGTGAATAGGCTGCCACAATGACTTTATGGAAGAAGGGCCAGCTCTCAGCATGTTTTTCCACTCCCGTAACCAAATCTATCAAGTGGCGGAGGACGTGGCTTTTTCCGACACCGTTCCGGCCAATGAGTAAGTTGATATTGGTACGACCTAACTGCCTGGCGTTGTCAAAATTAAATTCGACAGCGTCAAAGTTATCCGGAAGTCCCTCCAGCTTGAACGAGAACTGTTCCTGCGCTTCATAGCTGCCTAGCGCTATCTGATAGCCTTTTTTTAAGATGGCCTTAGCAAGGCGATCTCTGAACAGGGACAGCTCGAAACCCTCCCAGTTTGAAAAATCTCCGTACGCATGCAGATTATAACTCCCGTCACAAATCTGACGCAGGTAGTCTTCTGCCCTCTGGGGAATGAGAGCGTGGATCCTACGATAATAATCAATGTCGGATGATAGCGAGACCACCTTTTTATGATCCAACAGTTTCGTAATTCGAACGCTTTCTCCGACTTTATCATGGGATGTTAAAAAATAAATTGAAGAGTCATCATAACCATTCACAAGTAACTTGGTGCGCCCCAAGGACTCGCGCCTGCCATGCTCTACATGATAGACCTGAAAGGTGACGATATAACCAAAGTCATCCCAGGCCTTGGAATAATAGGTGCCAATGTGATCTTGCAGTAGATGGATGCCATCAATGTTGTCAATGTTAAGTGCGGTTGAAAAGTAAAACTCTATCCCTGGCATGCATAAGTCCTTTTAAAAATTTTCCCAACTACTTTAAAACAGCCTACGCTTGGCAATGTTCCACTGCAAGCCCTTTGCAATGCATCAAGCGGGTGCCACATCGCCGACTATACTGACCTCTCAGCACAGCGCGCAATGGTATTCAAACAACCCCTTTACTATCCGCCAATCGTCCAGCCCAATTAGAACGACGCTTTATCATCCAGGTTGAGTCTCTGTGCAAGCGTCAACTGACCCACCGCCGACACCTGGTATGGATAGCCACTGTCAATCATTCAAGGCGCTTTCATGGCATACACAGCTCCCGAGGGGCTTAGTCCTAATACAACGATTTACCGATACATGGACCTGGCCACACTTCTCCTTGATTCGTCAGCGACTCCTGTTCTTCGCGGAGGTCATTCATGAAGGCCTCCTCGAGGGGATGCTCATGGATCTGGATAGTTTAATGGACAGTGGCATGGCAGAGATGCTCGAACATGCCGTAAACAAGTACAGCTGCATTTTGGTTCGTCAGTGGACAATAAGCCATCACAGCTCGACTTCAACCTGAATCACCTCATCGGTGACTTCATCCAGCTGCCGAACCACTTTGTAGATGTGACCGACAGCTTGCAGGGTGGGCCGGGGGATATATTTTCCGACCTTGGAGCGGTACAGCGTCCTGGTCAGCCAGATGCTCTGCACCACCGGGATGCCGGCTTTTTTGGCGCGGGCAATCAATGCCAGGGCTTCCTCGTCTTCACCTTTGCAATGAATCAGCGGCAGAGGCGTTTCGCCTGGTCGGTAATACAGGGCCACCGCGTAGTGCGTCGGGTTGACCAGCAGCATGTCGGCGTCTTCCACCGGCTTGGGCGCAGCACTGGGCTCCTGATTGAGGATCTCCTGGGCAAGTTGCCGACGATGGCCTTTGACGTGGGGGTCGCCTTCCGATTGCTTGTACTCTTTCTTGATGTCCTCGTGGCTCATGCGCAGTTTTTTCGCATGGAAGTATTTCTGCATGGCGAAGTCGATCATCGCGATCGCCAGCAGCAGCCCCAATATCACTCGCAAAATATGCCTGAACAGCTCGACCAGGGCATGCCAGTAGGTCGTCAGATCGCTGTTGGCCAGCAACACCAGGGTGCCCAGCACAGGTTTGACTTGCACATACAGCGTCGCGCCGATGGCAATGGCCTTGAGCACACTGAGCAGCAGGTTGAGCAGGTTTTGCCCGGAAAACATCTGTTTGGCGTGGGAGAACGGGTTGATCTTGTTGGGATCGATCTTCAGCGCCTTGGGCGCGAACAGAAAACCGATCTGCATCCAGCTGCTGATCAAACGCATGAGCATCGCTATACCGACGCTGCACAAGGTAAAGCTGAGCAGTACCGAGAGTCCTTCGCTGGCGATCAGCTCGACCGACGCGGCAAAGCTGCGGTCGATGCCTTGAAAGGACAGCGACAACAGCGCCTCCAGTCGGTTGACGCTTTCATCAGCCAGGGCCAGGGTAATTTCACTGACGGCCATCAACACCAGCAGTTTGCCGAGGTCCTGACTCTGCCCGACCTGACCCTTTTCCCGCGCGTCGCGCAGTTGCTTGGGCGTGGCCTTTTCGGTTTTTTCGCTCACGGCACTTGCACCAGAAGCGTCAGTAGCGACTTCAGATCAACCAGCTTCAACAATTGACCGGTGCCCAGTTCCAGCAGCGTCGGCAGATAGATCAGCAGAAAAGCGAGGCCGGCCATACTCTTGGCCGGCATGGCGAGGATCGAAACGTTCAGCTGTTGCGCATACAGACCAATGATCGCGAACGCCGCTTCGATCAACAGCAGCAGCGCAATGAAGGGCGCCGCGTACAGCAGCATGTGCTGCATCGTCTGGTTCAACTGCTCCAGAAAGACATCCAGGCCGCCAGCGTTCATGCCCGGCATCCAGGCCGTTGGAGGCCAGACGCTGTAGCTGTCCCAGATGATCTGAGTCATCAGCGAAAGCCCCCCGGTGAGGATTACCAGCATGATCAGGGTTTCTTGAAACAATTCGCCCAGTGGCGTGGCGTCAGGGCCCAGCGCCGGGTTCAACTGGCCGCCGCTGAGCGCACCGCGCTGGCTGTCGAGCAGCGCGCCCACCGAGGCGAACATCCAGAATGGCGCATACAGCAATAGCCCCAGTAGCGTGCCGAGTACCGCTTCCTTGATCAGCAGGCCGCCGATTGCGAACCAGTTGTCGTCGAGGGACTCCAGAGCCTTGCTGATGGCCGGTGCCGGGATCATCGCCATCACCGCCACGACGGCATAACGCAACGGGCCTTTCAGGTATTTGAAGCAAAAGGCTGGCACCAGCAGCATGCAGGGCATCAGCCGCGCCATTGCCAGTCCCATGCCCAGCATGAATTGAAAGGCGCTGTGCGCGTCGAAGGGCATTTAGTGACTGACCCCGGAGCGGGCAATCAGGTCGAAGGCCATATTGATGAACTCGATCAGCTCGACGCCGATCCAGCGGCCGGTCATGGCCAGGGTCAGTCCGACGGCGCCCAGTTTGATGCCGAAGGGCAATGTCTGATCCTGAATCTGCATGAGTGCCTGCAGCAGCGAGGTGACCACACCCACCAGCACCGCAACGGCCAGCGGCGGGGCGGTCAGGATGACGACCAGAAACATGCCTTGCTTGAACAACGCCAACGCTTCCATGACCGCCTCACATGTAGGAATAGAACAGGCTGTCGAGCAGACGCGACCAGCCCGATACGAGCACGAACAGCAGCAGTTTGAGCGGCAGCGACAGTGTCATCGGCGAGACCATCTGCATGCCCAGTGCCAGCAACAGGTTGGAGACAATCAGGTCAATGACGATGAAGGGGATATAGATCAGAAAACCGATCTCGAAACCGGCCTGCAATTCCGACAGCACAAAGGCCGGGATCGCCAGCAGAAGATCGTCTTTGCTGGCCTGATCGGCCATTTCCTTGGGCCACATGCGCTGGGTATTTTCCAGCAGGTGGGCCACGACGTCCGGATCGGTGTTGCGTGTCATGAAGCGTTGCAGCGGCTCGATGACGACTTTGAGGCTGCTCTGCAGTTTGTCGGCGTTGCTCAGTTCCAGCGGGTGTTCATGGACCCGCTGCTGTATGTCATGCGCCACCGGAGCCATGACGAACATCGTCGCGGCCAGGGCGATGCCATACAACGCCATGTTCGGCGGTACTTGCTGAACGCCGATCGCATTGCGGGTGATCAGCAGCGTCATGGCGATCTTCAGAAAGGCGGTACAGACGATCAACAGGAACGGGATCAGCGACAGCGAGCCGAGAAACAGCGCCAGCATGATCGGGTTGATGCCCTCCATGATCATGAGCGCGCCACCAGCCGGGTAATCTGCAAACCGAGGCGGCCTTCGACGTCGACCAGTTCGCCTTCGGCAACCACCTGCTCGCCATGGCACAGCGTGGCGTGGCCTGGCGCGATGCCGCTGACTTCGAGAATGGTTCCGGCGTCCAGTCGGCGCAGTTCGGCAAGGGTTAATCTGAGCTCGCCGCAGCGCAAGGTCAGGTCCAGCTCCAGTGAGTCGAGCATCGGCGACTCATGGTGGTCTCCTGACTGCTCTTCATGCTCCGGTTCGTCCGCATACCCGAATGCCTGCTCGGCGTGTTCGTCGTCATGCGGTTGCTGATCAGCCTGTTCAGGCACCGGTTCTTCATAGTCGTCGAGCATCTCGACGTCGTCCTGATACAGGTCTTCAGTACTCATGGTGACTGTGCTCCTCATGACTGAGCTGCAGAAAAAGATGCTGTGCCTGTTGGTCGGTGCAGGCCGCCCATTGACGGCCAGCGAGTGTCACGGTCCCTTGTCCGGCGCTGTCGAACCGGCAGCGGGCAGGCAGCACGACGTCACCGGGGCGTAGCGCGGCGATTTGTTCCAGGGTCAGTGACAGTTCGCCGACGATCAGCGGTGTCGCCACCGACCAGGATTGGTCCACGTCACGCTTCAAGACTTGCCAGTCAGCCGAACCCAGAAGCCTGAGCAGGGTGGCGGGTGCGGCGTGCAGGTAGGCATCCAGTCGTTCGCTGCCCAGCCGCACGTGAACCCGGCAGCCGATGGCCGGCTCGGTCGGGGCGTCGGAAAACGGCGCAACAGGCGCCAGCAGGTCGGCAATCACTGGGCTCAGGCGCTGGTTGAATAGCTGCCAGTACCAGGCCTGGTGCTCGCCGCCAAGCGTGAAAGGTATTTCGCCCAGCAGGCTGAGCAACGCTTCGGCATCGCTCAGTAACAACGGGCCGACCGCAGTATTCAACCAGACACCGTCTGCCGGTATCCGCGCGTCTTCGAGCTGCGGCAGCAGGCTCAGTTCGGCGTGCTGACCGCGGGTGCTGAAGCCCAGGCGCCGTCCGGCGCCGAGTGCGCGGGTGGCTTGGGCCAGCAGGGCGTCGACCTTGCGCAGACGCAGGGCGCTCATGCTGTGAAGTCTTCATGCATGTCCAACTCGACATCCTGCCCGAGTGCCTGCGCCAGCGAGTCCCGGCATGCGCCGACCTGGCCCTGCAAGCGCTTGAGAACGTCACGTCGGCCAAAGCCCAGTTGAATGCTCCAGCGGTTTTCGGATTTGCTGGCGTTGACCCGCACGCTGCCCAGATTGGGCATGAGCAGGCTGAAGGCCAGCGGACCGTCCGGCTGATCGGGCAGACGCTGCGCCAGCTCGTCGATCAATTGAGTCGGTACGTTTTCGGACTGTGCAGAGAAGGCCACACCGCTGCCTCCGAAGCCCTGCTGATTCGGCTCTTCGCCTACCTGCGGTATCAGCAGTTGCGAGAAGAACATGCCGTCGGCGCTCATCGGGCTGTCGGTCACTGAACGGTTCAGCGCGAAACGAACCTTCTGCACATCGCCGCGAGGCGCCCCGGTAAAGGCTGGCGGCTGGTCATCGAACCTGGCGGGCTGACGCAGCGAAGGCAGGGGGCGCGAGGTGGCCGGCGGGGCACTCGGCGCGGGTGGCGCTTTGGCAGGGGTTTTGATCGGTGCGGTCATCGTCACTTAACCTTCTTCGTTGAGCGTCTCCTCCATGCAGGCGAGTTTCTCGACCGCGCGCTGAGACGCCTTGGCTTGCAGCCGTTTCTGTTCAAGCAACGCCTGTTGTTCAGCTACTCGCATTTGCTGTTGCTGCACGTCCTGGCGGATGTAAGCCAGGCGGTCGAGCATGGTTCTTTCCTTTTCGTGCCAGCCGTCGACATCAGTCAGGCTGAGCGTCTTTTGCAAATGCGCATGGGACAGACTCTCGCGGCGGCGCTTGTGGTTGTCGCGTTCCTGATTCAGCGACGCCCTTGTCTCTGCTAAGTGGTCGAGCATCGATTTCAGTTCCAACTGCGCCTGGCGATGGGCCCGCTCGGCACTGGCCTGACGATGTTGGCGCAGTGGCGTGAGCAGACCGATCACCTGCTGCAGAGCGACCTGTTGCGGGTCGTCTTCCAGTGGTTCGTCCATGACTACTCCGGCAGTTGAGAGGTGAGTTGCAGCAGCCTGTCGAGGGTTTCCTGCAACGGCACGGGTTCACGCAGGTCCTGGCGCAGGAACGCGTTTATAGCCTCGTTCAGTTGCACGGCACAGTCGGTGACCGGGTCGGCCCCGGCCTGGTATTCGCCCAGGCGCAGGAGCATTTCCACTTGTTTATAGGCGGCCAGTAACTGGCGCAGGCGATTGTTCGCCCGTTGATGTTCGCGACCGGTGACGTTGCTCAGGATCCGGCTGATGCTGGCCGACACATCGATTGCCGGGTAGTGCCCGCGCTCGGCCAGTTTGCGCGACAGTACGATGTGCCCGTCGAGCAACGAGCGCACTTCGTCGGCGACCGGATCGTTCATGGAGTCCTGTTCGATCAGTACTGTGTAAAGCGCGGTGATCGAACCGTTTTCGCTCATCCCGGCGCGTTCCACCAGCCGTGGTAGCAGGGTATACACCGAGGGCGGCAGACCGCCGCGCCCCAGCGGCTCGCCCGAGGCAATGCCGATTTCCCGTTGCGCGCGGGCGAAGCGGGTCAGCGAGTCGAGCAGCAACAACACTTTCTGGCCGCGGGCGCGAAAGGCTTCGGCAATGGCGGTCGCGGTGAACGCAGCGCGGGCGCGCTCCATGCTGGAACGATCGGATGTCGCACAGACCAGCACCGAGCGACGGCGCAGGGTTTCGTCTAGTTCGTGGTCGAGAAACTCGCGCAGCTCGCGGCCCCGTTCGCCGATCAGGCCGAAAACGATGACGTCACAATCCATGTTGCGCGCCAGTTCGGCCATCAGCGTGGTCTTGCCGCAGCCTGCTCCGGCGAACAGCCCGACACGCTGGCCCTCGCCGAGCAGGATCGCACTGTCGATGGCGCGTATCCCGGTGGGTAAGGCCCGGGTAATACGCGGTCGCTGGGTCGGCGGCAGGGCGTCGGCGATCACCGGCAGCGTCGTGCGGCGGTCCTCGGGGCCGGCGAAAGCACCGAGGCAATCGCCCATCAGCGGGCGCCCGAAACCGTCCAGTACACAGCCGAGCAGGCTGTCATCGACGCCGATCCGGTGTGCCACGCCCAGCGGGCGGATCGGCGCGCCGACCTGAATACCGTCGGGTGGGCCCAAGGCACTGAGCAGCGTGCATTCCTGGGTGAAGCCGACGATTTCGGCCAGCAGCAACGAGCCGTCGGCTTTGCTCACTTCACACAGATCGCCGACCTTGGCCGACGGAATCTTGCACTCCAGCAGAATCCCGCGCACGGCGCTGACCCGGCCAATGACGCGCACCGCGCAGTACTCGCTCAAACGCCTGGCGTGGGCGTCTTTCCACAGGTTCAGTGCTGCATTCACCAGTTCACCTCGATATGGCGATTACCGTCGAATTGCAGACGCTGATTGTCGATACGGGTGAGGCGCAGGCCATCCACTTCATCGCCTACGTACACACGTCGACCGTCGGCAGTCACCAGGTGCGCATGCGGCCCGGTCATGATCTGAACCACCACAAAGGGCAGGGTGTTGCGATTGCTGCCCACGTTGTCCAGAACGGTGACCGGCGAGTCGTACAGGGCCTTGAAGCGCTGAAGCATGCGCTGGTAGACCAGCAGCGATTCTTCTTTCAGATCGCCGTTGAGAATCAGCCCGTCGGGCGTCTCTTCCACGCTGACGTCGGTCAGCAGGCGGTCGCTGAGCATGGTGCTCAACTGGTGGCGGACGGCATCTGCGCTGCTCAGGCGTATGCGGTTGTCGGTCACAGGGTTTGCCGCCCTGGCTGGCGCCTTGGGTGTATCGGGCGAGGCCTCTGTCGTGGCGGCCGCCAGGTGTGCCGGGCTCTGATCCATCGCAATAGCGGGCGGGCGAGTCAGGCTCCAGGCGCTGCCGATGACGCCCACCAGCAGCCCGGCGATGATGCCCGTGGTGCGGTTGAGAAACTGCGAGCGGGACTTGACCTTCTCCAGCGGCACGTCGTTGCGTGCCGGCCCGGATTCGGCCTCAGGCTGTTTGGGAATCACGGCGGGCACCGAGGGCCACTCATCGCCTGCAGGCGAAACGCACAGCCACACCGAACCCAGCATGAAGGCGTTATTGAGCGTCAGGTCGATGCTCGGCCGGGCGTTGCCCTGTTCGTCGCAGACCGCGCCTTGTTCAGCGTTCAGTGTCCAGTTGTCGTCGACACGTTGCAGGCGGCAATGCAGGCTTTCCACGCCCGCATCGTCCAGCGCCAGATCGTGTTGCCCGGCAGAGCCAATCGACCATTGCTCACCGATCAGCGGTAATGCCGCGCCTTGGTGCTGGCCGTTCAGTACGCGTAATTCAAACATCTGAAAGTCTCCGTGCATTCAGGCCTTACAGGCTCAGGCAGCGTGCTCGTTGTCCAGCGCCTCGAGATCGTCTTCAAGGTCGAATCGACCCATGACCTTGACCTTGGCCGCGTTGCTGATTTCCGCGAAAGATAGTACGGGTACATGGTAGAACTCCTCCCTCAACAAGGTACGCAGAGGGCTGCGCAGATCCTGTGCCACCAGCAGAACCGCCTGTTCGGGAGCTCGTACCGGGAAGGCAATGTGCAGCTGTTGCACGAGCATCTGGCTGATCTCGTTGCTCAGCGCGAAGAATGTTTCGGTTTGCGTCTGGCGCAGGCCATCACGCAACAACCCCTCGCTTTCCGGCGTCAGCAGCCACACTTGCAGGCCTTCGGCACCGCAGTACTGGTGGTAGATCTGCGACTTGAGCGCAATGCGCACATAGTCGGTCAGCACATTGGTATCGCGTTCATGCTGACAGTGCTCGATCAGGGTTTCGGCAATGACCCGGATCGCCCGCAGCGGCACACACTCCGAGGCCAGGCGTTGCAGGACAGCCGAGAAGCGCGTCAGGGTGAGGACCCGTTGCATTTCCTGAGCGAGTTCCGGTTGCTCGGACTCCAGCCAGCCGAGGATGGCTTTGGTTTCCTGCAAGCCGATGAACTGCGGTGCGCAGGACTGCAATGCGCGCTCCATGCGTTCGATGATCAGGGTTGTGGAGCTGACCGGGTTCAATTCGCCGGACTGCTCGGCAGGCAGCCAGACCCATTGATCTTCCTGGCGGTCGGTATTGCCCGGGATGGCTGCCGGAAGGTTTTCACCTTCCAGCTGGCGCGCTTCCACGGCGACATGGCTCTGCGTAAAGGTGGCCTTGAGCATCGGTACGTCATAGACGGTGAAGCGAAACTCGTCCGGGGCAATGTCATCGACGTGCTCGATGATGAACGAAGGCAGGGTCAGGCCGTACTGCACCACCAGACGGTTGCGGCGCTTGCGTATTTCGCTGACCAGCGCTTCGATCTGCGCGCTGTCCTGACCGGGGTGGAATTGCAGCACAAACTGGCGGCTGGGCGAAAAGGTACGCAGGTCTTCCTTGCCGTTCATTTCTGGCGCCACAGTGGCTGTACGTTGCTCATCGGCCTTGGGTTTTGCCCGCTGCAACTGCAGCAGTCCACCGGCACCGCAGATGATCGCGATGGTGATGAAAACACCGGTCGGCATTCCCGGCAGGGCAGCGAAGCCAAGCATGGCCACCGAGGCGATGATCCAGGCCTTGGGCTGACTGGTGATCTGTTCGGCGATCTCGCGGCCGATGTTGGCTTCCACACCCGCCTCGGTGTTGGGCACGCGGGTGATGATCATGCCGCTGGTCACGGAGATCAGCAGCGCCGGAATCTGCGCGATCAGGCCGTCACCGATGGTCAGCACGGTATACAGCTGCAAGGCGTCGCCCGCCGCCATATTGTGTTGCAGCACGCCGATGGAAATGCCGCCGATCATGTTGATGGCAACAATGATCAGGCTGGCGATCGCATCGCCGTTGACGAACTTCATGGCGCCGTCCATCGCACCGAACAACTGGCTTTCCTTGTTCAGTTCGGCGCGTCGTTTACGGGCCTCGTGGACGGTGATCAGGTTGGCGCGCAGGTCACTGTCGATGGACATCTGCTTGCCGGGCATCGCATCCAGAGTAAAACGCGCACCGACTTCGGCGACCCGTTCCGAACCTTTGGTGATCACCAGAAAGTTGACCACCGTCAGGATCAGGAAGATCACCAGACCCACCGCCAGGTTGCCGCCCACCACGAACTGCCCGAATGCCTCGACGATGTGCCCGGCGTCCTGGTTGAGCAGAATCAGCCGCGTGGTGGAAACCGACAGGGCCAGGCGAAACATCGTGGTCAGCAGCAGCACGGCAGGGAAGGTCGAGAACGCCAGTGGCCTGGGCAGGTGCATCGCCAGCATGATCAGCAGGCAGGAGATGCAGATATTCACGGCGATCAGCACGTCGATCAACCCGGTGGGCAGCGGCGTGATCATCATGAACACGATGGCGATCACAAAAAACGCACCGACCAGTTCCGAGCGGCGCATGGCCGACAGCGCGACCATGTTCAGAAAGTTGATGACCCGGTTCATCAGGCAAGCCCCTCGTATAGTTGCTTCTGTTCCTTCTGCGTAAGCTCGGCCATCAGCGTGAGTAGATTATTCAGCGCGGCATGGCGGCTTTTCAGGTCCCGCCAGAGCAGGATCGGCAACTGCATCAGCATCGGCCGCAGGCCATTGAGAAAGGCCAGCTGGTGTTCGAGCCTGTTGCCCCCGATGTGCTGGGTCAGTTGCAAGGTCTGATTCACATTCATGCCATTGGCCGTCAGGGTCAGCATGTGTTTGAGGAAGGCCGGCGGGTCCACCGTCAGTTTGGGATTCTTTTTGCGCATGCGCCCCAGCAGATGTTCGCAGCCGCGCAGCAACGTAGTGACATGGCGCGCGGTGGTCAGGCCATGCATCAGCGTGCGCAGTTGTTCATGGGAAGCCGACGGGGTAATCGCCGAAAGATCGTCGGCGATGGCGATGCGCATGTCGCGCAGGTTCAGGTCGAACTCGCCGGGTTCCTGTTGCTCGCCAATCAAGGCTTCGATCAAGCCCGTGACATTGGGTTGTCCGGAAACCGCTACGCCATACAGATTGCGTAAGGCAGTGCGGCGCTTGTTATCGATGTTCTGGCGCCCGAAGGCTCTTGCGGTATTGATTCCGGCGCGGGTACGCGGGCCGAATTGGCGGCGCAGATGTTTAAGCGTCTGGGTCAGCGCTACATATTCTGCTTCCGCCCCATCGTCTTCTGCCTGTTTACGCGCTGCCTGCAACACCACGTGAGCCTTGGCAGCGTCACCGTCAGCGAACTCCAGAACCTGTTCCAGATCGGCGTCGTTGTCCTGCAGCAGTTTTTTTCGCAGCAGTCTGGCGGCGTTATCCAGCCCGGTGTCGCTGGCGCTCATCAGCAGCTGATAAAGCTCGCCCAGCTTGACGGCCCGCGACTGCAGCGCGTTCCTGCTCGCGATCAGTTCCCGCTCGCGCAGTATCCGGCTGTGCTGCACCAGGGCTGCGGCGAAGCGCGAAACCTGCAGTGACGAGGTGCCTTTTTCATCAGGCAACCCGCCGCCGGGAATCGCTCGCACAGCCGGTGTGATGGCGCGGATTGGCGCTACCGAACGAATGGGCAATGTAGGCGGGGCGACAATTTTCATAGGACGATTCTGGGCCTGGTGTGACCGCTGAGTGGGTCGTTGGCCCGGTTCGGTTCCCTGGTGGCGAAGGCTCATGCGTTTGTGCCAAAAGCTGCAGAGCTAAAAATCGTGTTGCGCAAAAAAATGTATTACAAAGAATTTCATATTTTAAAATATTTATACAAATCATGTGGTTATGATTATTTTTGGGCTGGCATGGTTATCGCTATAGGACTTGCACTCCATCAATTGAGGCAAGCCCATGCTCCCGAATCTTGTGATCCTTGATGCAACCGAACCACGCCAACCATCGTCGTCCACCGGTATCCGGCAATTGACGGCCGATCAGGTCCAGATGCTCAGGGCGTTCATCCAGAAGCGGGTGAAGAACGCCGATGATGTGGATGACATCCTGCAATGCGTGTTTCTCGAGGCGTTACGCAATGAGCACAAGTTTCAGCACGCCAGCAAACCGCAAACCTGGTTATGTGGCATTGCGCTGAATCTGATCCGCAATCACTTCCGCAAAATGTATCGCCAGCCCTATCAGGAAAGCTGGGAAGACGAAGTCCATACCGATCTGGAGTGGAACGGCGATATCACCCATCAGGTAGACGGTCACCGACAGCTGGCACGCGTCATAGAGGCCATCGATTGCCTGCCGACGAACATGCAGAAGGTTCTGGAAGTTTCGCTGGAAATGGACGGCAATTATCAGGAAACCGCCAACACGCTCGGTGTTCCGATCGGCACTGTCCGCTCCCGACTGTCCCGGGCGCGGGTGCAGCTCAAGCAACACATAGACCCGTTCGCCTGAGTGCTCATCTGTCTGGAACCAACTTGCACGCAAAACCACACAGTTGCCATCCCACACCACCACTTGGATGGCAACCATGCGTATATCCAGTTCTCCCAGTCCTGCCCTTGGCAGCATCGTGAATCAACCCACCTCTGGCGAACTGGCTGCTGAGACGCCATTGGCCAAAGCCTCGCTCACGCAGAGCAGCGCAGGTGGTGGTCAGGCTTTTGTGCAGTTCGGCCAGGCCAACGACAGCCCCTCTTCCTTTTCGGGAACCGAGCAAAGCGGCTCATCACTGATGAGTCTGCTGACTCGTAGCAGCAGTAGTGACAGCACCTCCAGCGTCGATCAGGACAGTGATCAGGTGTCTCCGATGACATCGGTTTCGGCCACCGCGAGTGCTTCACCCACGACGGCCTCCAATCCGGCGAATGCCCCGAGCGCTACCGATGCAGCGTTTCTCGATAACTCCGAATACTCTTCGCCCGAGGCGCTCAAGCGCTGGGAACCGATGGTTGCCAACCTGCCGCCCGAAGAGCGCGAGCAGGCCGCCAAAGAACTCAACCGGCCCATCGCCGCAGCCTGGATGGCCAGAGAGCATGGTCCCAACGCCGAAAAGGCGATGGCGTTCATCAATGCCAATCCCGCGTTGAAGACGGCGGTCGACGTCGGCAAGGACGGCGGTAATGCGGATGGCAAAATCACCAACAAAGACCTCAAGGCGTTCGCCAAAAACATGGAGAAGGCTGCCGACAATGCCGACAAGGACGTGGCCAAGTACATGGAAGATAACCCCGGCGCCGATCCTCAGTCCCTTGAAATGGTGCGCAGCGCAGCGGTGATGCGCGCCAATATGCCGTTGGCGACGGCTGCCGACCCTCATCATGCAGTCGGGGCGGCGGACAAGACCGATGTCGATGGCAATGTCAGCGCCGAGGGTCTGAAAGCGCTGATTAAAAGTAACCCCGGGTTGTCAGGCACGCTCAAACAGTCCTGCAACATGTGGTCGCAGGCGGGCTTCCTCAGCCAGGTGGACGAAGCCGGTCTGACCGGGCGCAAGAAGGCTGCGCATAGCCCCGACCAGGTGTTCGATGCGTCCAATATGAGCGAGTGGATCAGAAAGAGCGCCCCCAAAAATGGTGGCCAGTTCGCCAGCATGCTCAGCGACGCCGCGACGTTGAATTCGGTAGCCGGTATCGATATCAGCAAACTCAACGCCCAGGTTTTCGAGAAACCCAAGGCTTACACCGGCGCGCAGAAAGCCGCTGTGATGATCAAGTTGCAGCAGACTCAGCAGAGCGTGATAGCCGGGCGGGATTTGCGCAATACCGAGAAGACCGAGGCGGGCCTTAACGAGCGAATCGCCCAGTTGCAAGCCGATCCCGACGTTCAGGAGTACCTCAACAAAAGCATTCCCGAACAGGAGCGTAGTCTGGTGCGCAGCGATTCAGCGCTGCAAAAGGCCGTGACTGAGCAGGCTCAAAACGTCAACAGCGGAAAGGCCTTGCAAACCGACATGGCAACCGCGGACAAGGCCGTCGACAAACACAACCCCAACCCCGATTACAGCGGCGCCATCACCGGCCTGTCGGTTCAACTGCAACTGCAAAAAGACCTGTTTCCCGATGCTCAGGTGCCCACTGCCCAGCAAGTCTTCAACAATCAGCCTGATGAACTGCAAACGAAGATCGCCGACTCCTACGTTCGCAATTTCAGCGAGGGGGGCGCTCTGAAACAACTGCTTGGCCAGAAAAAGTCTGACGCCGGTGAGTCTCTGCAAACCGCAGATAACCAGAAAGCGGCGTATGAAAGCGTGCTGCCCGCTGACTTCGTTAATGGTGAGCGTGAGAGCTACACGGCCAGCACCTTGTCCGAACTGCAGAACTCCAAAAAAGGCCGCAAGTTGCTGGAGGGCAAGACCGATGAAGAGGGCGGCCCTTCGCTGGCCGAGCAGCTCGCCGAGCAAGGTATCGGAGGCAAGGCATTCAACTCGGTCATGGGCTTTGCGTCAGTGTCTGACAGGCTCGCCAGCGGTGACAAGCTGGGCGCTGCTCAGGGCATCATCGACAGCTCCAGGTTGGGCGCGGAGGCAATCAAGGGCGGCATAGACACCGGCGCGAAAATGATGGGCCGTGAGGCGTCCGCGGGTCTTGGTCGTCTGGGCGGACAGATGATCGGCCGCGCTGTCGGTCTGGTTGCCGGTGAAGCCACAGGGCTTGCCGCAGGCGCAGCGCTGGGTGCTGCAATCCCGGTCATCGGTTGGGCCATCGACGGCGCCATGGCGTTGGGTTTTGGTATTTCGGCGATTATCGACGCAGTCAAAAAGCACAAGGCGCAGAAGGCGTTTGATCATAACGTTGACCCGGTGCTGGATCAGTTCGGGATTGACAGGGCGCATTGATTGACCCGCCGCGGGTCTGGACACTATCTCTTGGCCAAACAATGTAGGGACGACTTTGGCTAAGTATTCTTAGCATGATGCACTTACACCTGGACCGCTCTGTCGGTCTTGTTCACTCGGAGATTTAGTCATGAGACCTGTCGGTGGGCCTGCCCCAATCTATTATCCTCCAGCACCTGAAATTGAAAGGTCTGTTGCGCGATCCGCGCCGAAAGAGCTCTCTCAATCGTCACAAGCCAGCTCTTCGGGGACCAGCAGCGAGTCAGCAGATACGCCGAAGCTGGGTAAAATTCGGCACTATGCAGCTGGACGATATGCTCATCTCGCAGAAGCGATCGTCAATATGAAAGTCTCTGACCATGAGCAGGCAGACGATAAGGATGCGGGCAGGGAGCGCAAAAGCGAACGGAAGTCTCGTGCGGGTAACAGCACTGCTGTGAGGGGCAAGCAAAACGCTGGCTCATCTTCACGCTCATCAGACAGCAAATTTAGAGCCTCCAGCCTCGCTGAACTGGCAAGTTGGAGCGAAAACACTCATTCCTATAGCATGGCTCCCGCAAGCATGTTCAAGGGAATGCCCGTGTCGGCAATAGACAGATTTGTAAACGACGCAAAAAAAACGCTGGGAGAAGGTCTGAGTGAAGTCGGGGTAAAGCTGGACGACGTTATTGTGTCTCAAAGCCGGCAAACTATTAATGTGAACCTCAACTATATAGAAATGAACGAGTACCTGGGGCGCGATCAGAACATGTGGATCCAGCCGGACAGGAATAATGCAGGTAAAAAATTACATGCCAAGGCGACGCTTTATTTTTCTGACTTCAGCGCCCAGGACAAACCGCCGCTTGGCCCGTTGTCAAAGTTAAAAAGCAAGGAAAGCCTGGGTGTTATGCGTGAACTACTAAGCGACTCACCTGGACTGGTTATCGGCGAAGCTCACAGCTCAGTCGCCAGCAAGCGCGAGCTGATCAAAAACATGAAAAGCCTGAAGGCCGATGGCGTGACCACGCTGTATATGGAGCACCTGTGCGCTGATTCCCATGGTAAAGCACTGGATGATTACCTGAAAGCGCCTGAAGGCAGCCCAATGCCCGCCAGGCTCAAGGCCTATCTTGATATGCAGACTCGAGGCAATTTGGGTATAGGTAAAGTGGCATCAGAGTACAACTTTACAACGCTGATACGCGCTGCCAAAGATGCTGGGCTTCATGTGGTTCCCTTGGACACCGCCAAAACATATGAAACATCCCTTGAGGGAGGTGAAACACGCTTTAAAGTGATGAACTATTATGCAGCAGAGAAAATACGTCTCGATCAGCCTGCTGGCAAGTGGGTTGCCTTCGTGGGGTCAGGCCACGCTGCAACCTGCGACGGTGTGCCCGGGTTGGCGCAACTTCATGGGGTCAGGAGTCTGATAATCGACGATTTCGGGGCAAAGTCTCGTCCCGACATCAATATTAACGCAAAGAAATACGCGGATAAGATTAACCCAGATGTCGTCCTGTCTTATAAGGTCTGATGCAACAGCGCCGCTTCCTACTAATAGAAGCGGCGTTTCAGTGATCAACGCGTATCCTGATCGCTCGCCTCATGATGTGAACCGACGCACAAGTCGAAAAAATCTATCTCTATCCCAAGCTCGTGGACTTCGGAAAATCTATCGATGACCTTTCCGCATTGGTCGAACTGGACATAAAAGTAGCGGTGTTCGACCCCGTGCGCTTCGTCTTCCTCACCTACGCGCCTGCTCGAAGGTTATCGCGGCTACTTGATGATGAGTGATTACGCTGGCTTCAACGCATCGGGCGCATAGCCGGGTGTCGAGCGTTTAGGCCGCTGGGCGCATGCGCGTCGCAAGATTGTTGAGGCGCAGAAAGTGCAACCAAGCGCAAAACCGGTCGGGCTGATACTGCTCTGAATTTGATCGACAAGCTCTACAGTATCGAGCGTGATTTGAAAGAAGGCAGCGATGAGCAGCGTTATGAAATTCGTCAGCAAAACGGCTTGCCGGTGCTAGCCCAACGGCATGCCTGGATGGAGAAAACACGCCCTCAAGTCACTGCGCAAAATGCGCGCTGCAGGACGCGACAGCATTTGTCACGACATCATGATTATTTGATCGGCTGACCCGGCGACAGTCTGAGCTTCGGACGGACGATGATAATGTATCGATTCGCACGTTAAGCAATAAAAAACTCATCGCTCTGGGTATGACTCATTTTCAAGAACGCAGGTCATAGAGCCAGGTACTTTAAAGCTGCACTGCGCAAGCGTTCGGGATTGGACGGGCTCGGAGCGTCTGGTAAATGAAGTAGAGCCAGACGGTCTGACTGACGAACCACGGTATTCAATCACCCTCGTACTTTTCCTCGACCTTTAGGAATAAACATTGATGCGTGCGTATAAAACGCTGACTGCAAAGATCGGCGGCCTTCTTCTGGCGTTGACCATCGTGGGTACCTCGTTACCTACGTATGCTGTAAACGATTGTGACATGGACAACGACAACAGCACTGATGCTACGTGTGGTGGTAACGACAAGGACCTGGATAACGACAACGTCACTGACGCTGCATTTGGTGGAAATGACAAGGATATGGACAACGACAACCATACCGATGCGGCATTTGGTGGTACTGACAAGGATCTCGATAATGATAACCACACGGATGCATCATTTGGCGGTACTGACAAGGACATGGACAATGACCACCACACTGATGCGGCGTTTGGCGGAAATGACCGCGATCTTGATAACGACAACAACACCGACAAATACGACGGTGGCGCGTCCTCTGCCGCTAAAAACTAGCAACGCGATCTATCGTGTTATTTCGTGGAAGCGAGCGTCTTGCGCTTGCTGATACGGGCAGGTCTTTTGCACGTGAGCACGCTTGCCTCTTGTTGAGGCAAGCGTTTTCGTATCAGAGGGCAGAGCGGCGTCCGTGAAACGGGTTCGCTATTATTCATTCAGCTTGCAGATGACTGAAATTTTTTCGCCACCAGAGTCACGCCTTCGGTAAAGCTGTAGCCATAGCCGAAGACATATGACAGGTCTCTTGAGTCCAGGTCAGTTCTATCGTGACGCATTTCGTAACGATATTTGAGCGCATAATCATAAGCCCCGGACAATATAGGCAATACCGTTTGAATCTCATAACCGTCAGCGTTGAGTTGCGCCACTGCGTCTTCGACGTCTTTCGATAGTCGTTCACCGTCTATCTGACAATCAGACCACCCGGTTTGCTGCCATCGGGTCTCTTTTCTCATTACTTCTTTCTCGCCGAAAAAGCCTTGTTTGATTTCGCCGGTAGGCACTTTAACTGTGACCTCTTCTCCAACGGGTTTGAAGTAAGCTTTTACGTAGACGATCTTGTTCATGGCGTTATCCCTGGTTGTGTGACTCCGTTCCCACATTCTGCGCCGGAAAGGGGGGGCTGGGTGTTCTGCGGCCGATTCCGGGCAGGTGGGCAGATCGCGGATTCAGTCAGCCCACTTTCAACCAGACGAAAAAAAAGACCTTGAAATTCAAGGTCTTTTTTAAAGGTGGTGCCCCGAGGGAGAATCGAACTCCCACTTCTTTCGAAAACGGATTTTGAATCCGCCGCGTCTACCAATTCCGCCATCAGGGCTCAATGGCGGCGAAGTATAAGGATGAGTTTTCTGTTGGTCAACAGGGATTTACGCAGGTTTTTTACTAATGCCGTCAAACCGGATAAACTTCCCGGCCCTGCTAAACGAACCCGATCATGCGCGTCGCTGACTTTACCTTCGAACTCCCCGATTCCCTGATTGCTCGCCATCCACTGGCCGAGCGTCGCAGCAGTCGTCTGTTGACCCTCGATGGGCCGACGGGTGCGCTGGCACATCGTCAATTCACCGATTTGCTCGAGCATCTGCGCCCGGGCGACTTGATGGTGTTCAACAATACCCGGGTCATTCCCGCACGCCTGTTCGGGCAGAAAGCCTCCGGCGGCAAGCTGGAGATTCTGGTCGAGCGCGTGCTGGACAGCCATCGTGTGCTGGCGCATGTGCGCTCGAGCAAGTCGCCCAAGCCTGGCTCGTCGATTCTGATCGATGGCAGTGGCGAGGCCGAGATGGTGGCGCGCCACGATGCGCTGTTCGAGTTGCGCTTCGCCGAAGAAGTGCTGCCGTTGCTGGAGCGTGTCGGCCATATGCCGTTGCCTCCTTATATAGACCGTCCGGATGAAGGCGCGGATCGCGAGCGCTATCAGACCGTTTACGCGCAGCGTGCGGGTGCTGTGGCTGCGCCGACTGCCGGCCTGCATTTCGATCAGCCGCTGCTCGAGGCAATTGCCGCCAAGGGTGTAGAAACCGCGTTCGTCACCCTGCATGTCGGCGCAGGGACGTTCCAGCCGGTGCGCGTCGAGCAGATCGAAGATCATCACATGCACAGCGAATGGCTGGAAGTTGGCCAGGATGTGGTCGACGCCGTCGCCGCGTGCCGTGCACGGGGCGGGCGGGTGATTGCCGTCGGGACCACCAGCGTGCGCTCGCTGGAAAGTGCCGCGCGTGATGGCGAACTGAAGCCGTTCAGTGGCGATACCGACATTTTCATCTATCCAGGCCGGCCGTTTCATGTGGTCGATGCCCTGGTGACCAATTTCCATTTGCCTGAATCCACGCTGTTGATGCTGGTTTCGGCGTTCGCCGGTTATCCCGAGACGATGGCGGCCTACGCGGCGGCCATCGAGCACGGCTACCGCTTCTTCAGTTACGGTGATGCGATGTTCATCACCCGCAATCCCGCGCCGACGGCCCCACAGGAATCGGCACCAGAGGATCACGCATGAGTCGCACCTGTCGTATGTCTTTCGAGTTGTTGGCCACCGATGGCAAGGCCCGTCGCGGTCGGCTGACCTTCCCGCGTGGTGTGGTGGAAACCCCGGCGTTCATGCCGGTGGGCACCTATGGCACGGTCAAGGGCATGCTGCCCCGTGATATCGAGGCGACCGGCGCGCAGATGATTCTGGGCAATACGTTTCACCTGTGGCTGCGTCCGGGGACCGAAGTCATCAAGGGCCACGGCGACCTGCACGATTTCATGCAGTGGAAGGGGCCGATTCTGACCGACTCCGGCGGTTTTCAGGTGTTCAGCCTGGGCGCCATGCGCAAGATCAAGGAAGAGGGCGTGACGTTTGCCTCGCCGGTCGATGGTGCCAAGGTGTTCATGGGGCCGGAAGAGTCGATGCAGGTCCAGCGTGATCTGGGTTCGGACGTGGTGATGATCTTCGACGAATGCACACCATACCCGGCCGACGAAGATGTCGCGCGTGTCTCCATGGAGCTGTCGCTGCGCTGGGCCAAGCGTTCCAAAATCGCCCACGGCGAAAACACTGCCGCGCTGTTCGGCATCGTTCAGGGCGGCATGCACGAGAACCTGCGCAAGCGCTCGCTGGAAGGCCTGGACGAAATCGGTTTCGACGGTCTGGCGATTGGCGGTCTGTCGGTAGGCGAACCCAAGCACGAGATGATCAAGGTGCTCGATTACCTGCCGGGCCTCATGCCGGCAGACAAACCTCGTTACCTGATGGGTGTAGGCAAGCCGGAAGATCTGGTCGAAGGTGTGCGCCGTGGCGTCGACATGTTCGACTGCGTGATGCCCACCCGTAACGCTCGCAACGGCCATCTGTTCACCGATACCGGTGTATTGAAAATCCGTAACGCGTTCCATCGTCACGACAATTCGCCGCTGGATCCGACCTGCGATTGCTACACCTGCCAGAACTTCTCGCGCGCTTATCTGCATCACCTGGACAAGTGCGGGGAAATGCTGGGGAGCATGCTCAATACAATCCACAATTTGCGGCACTACCAGCTGCTTATGGCTGGTTTGCGCGAGGCTATTCAACAGGGTACATTGGCCGCCTTCGTCGATGCCTTCTATGCCAAACGCGGCCTCCCAACGCCGCCTCTGGGTTGAAACAGAACGAGTTTTTCCTGCTTTTTATACTAATTATGTAACTGGAGCGACAAATGAGCTTTTTCATCTCTCCCGCTTTTGCGGATGCTG
Source organism: Pseudomonas sp. MEJ108 (assembly GCF_030208985.1). Lineage (NCBI taxonomy): Bacteria > Pseudomonadati > Pseudomonadota > Gammaproteobacteria > Pseudomonadales > Pseudomonadaceae > Pseudomonas > Pseudomonas sp. MEJ108. The sequence continues at coordinate 53,911 of NZ_JARVSW010000026.1, read as the reverse complement.
CTGCACCGGCTGCCGGTCCTGCGGGCAGTGGTTTCGAGTGGATCTTCCTGGTCGGCTTCCTGGTCATCTTCTACCTGATGATCTGGCGTCCACAGGCCAAGCGTGCCAAAGAGCAGAAAAACCTGCTGGGTAACCTGCAGAAAGGCGACGAAGTTGTCACCAGTGGCGGTATCGCGGGCAAGATCAACAAAGTGACTGATGACTTCGTGGTTATCGAAGTGTCTGACACCGTTGAGCTGAAAATCCAGAAGGGCGCCATCGCGGCCACTCTGCCTAAAGGCACCCTGAAAGCGATCTGAGCAACAACTTTTTACCCATCGACGGGGCGCGCAAGGCGCCCCGCGTTTTAAGCGGGCGGCGTGATGCTGAACAAATACCCTCTGTGGAAATACGTACTGATCCTGGCGGTGCTGGTGGTCGGTTTTATTTATTCCGCACCCAATCTCTACCCTGATGATTCTGCCATCCAGATCAGCGGCGCAAGCACTGCGCTGCAAGTCAATCAGGCGGACGTGGATCGTGCAGCCAAGGCGCTTGCCGATGCCGGCATCTCGGTCAAGGCTTCTTCTCTGGCCGAGAATGGCAAGGGCGGTTTGTTGCGTCTGAGCAAGCAGGAAGACCAGTTGCCAGCCAAGGATGTCGTGCGCAAGGCGTTGGGTGACGACTATGTCGTTGCACTGAACCTGGCGCGTACCACGCCGACCTGGTTGCGTAACCTGGGTGCAAGCCCGATGAAGCTCGGTCTCGACCTGTCCGGCGGTGTGCACTTCCTGCTGGAAGTCGACATGGACAAGGCGATCGATGCACGTCTGAAAGTCTACGAAGGCGAAGTCAAATCCCTGTTGCGCAAGGAAAAGGTGCGTTATCGCAGCCTGCCGCAGCTGGGCAATGTGATTCAGCTGGGCTTCACCGACGATGCAGAGCGCGAGCAGGCTCGTGCACTGGTGCGCAAGACCTTTACCGATTTCGAAATCACGCCTGCCGAGCTGAACGGTATCCCTGTACTGCGCATGGCGCTGACGCCGGCCAAGCTGGCCGAGATTCGTGAATACTCGATCAAGCAGAACCTGACCACCGTCCGTAACCGGGTCAACGAGCTGGGTGTTGCCGAGCCGCTGGTTCAGCGTCAGGGCGCCAACCGCATCGTGGTCGAGTTGCCGGGTGTGCAGGACACGGCCGAAGCCAAGCGTATTCTGGGCAAGACCGCCAACCTCGAATTCCGTCTGGGTGCAGGCCCGGATGATTCGAAAGGCACCACCGAGATGTTCGAATTCCGCGAAGGCGGTCGTCCGGCAGCGGCGGTGGAGCGTGGTCTGATCATTACCGGTGATCAGGTGACTGACGCCAAGGCCAGCTTCGACGAGCATGGTCGTCCACAGGTGAACATCAACCTCGATGGTCATGGTGGCGAACTGATGAGCCGTGCAACCCGCAGCAATGTGGGACGCAGCATGGCGGTGATCTTCATCGAACAGCGTCCGACCACCACCTACACCAAGCAGATGGTCGACGGTGTCGAGAAAGACGTGCCGGTGCAGACCTTCAAGGAAGACAAGAAAATCATCAGCCTGGCGACCATCCAGTCGCCACTGGGCAGTCAGTTCCGGATTACCGGTCTGAACGGTCAGGGTGAATCTTCCGAGCTGGCGCTGCTGTTGCGTGCCGGTGGTCTGGCGGCACCGATGTACTTCGCCGAAGAGCGCACCATTGGTCCTAGCCTGGGTGCCGACAACATCACCAAGGGTATCGACGCTTCCCTGTGGGGCATGCTGTTCGTCTCGATCTTCATCATGGCGATCTACCGTTTCTTCGGTCTGATCGCGACTGTCGCACTGGCCCTGAACATGGTCATGCTGCTGGCCTTGATGTCCTTGCTGGGGGCAACGCTGACCCTGCCGGGTATCGCCGGTATCGTGTTGACCATGGGTATGGCGGTGGACGCCAACGTGCTGATCTTCTCGCGGATTCGTGAGGAGATCGCCAACGGCATGACGGTCCAGCGTGCTATCAACGAAGGTTTCGATCGTGCCTACACGGCGATCCTCGACGCCAACCTGACGACGCTGCTGGTCGGCGGCATCCTCTTTGCAATGGGCACCGGCCCGGTCAAAGGGTTTGCGGTGACCATGTCGCTCGGGATCTTTACCTCGATGTTCACGGCCATCATGGTGACCCGCGCTATGGTCAACCTGATCTACGGCGGTCGTGACTTCAAGAAGTTGTGGATTTAAGGGGCTGCCATGTTACGTACCATCAACTTCATGGGCGTTCGCAATGTTGCGTTCGCCATCACGATGCTCCTTACCGCACTGGCGTTGTTCAGCTGGTTCCATAAAGGGCTCAACTTTGGTCTGGACTTCACCGGCGGTACGCTCATCGAGCTGACCTACGAACGTCCCGCCGACCTGGGCAAGGTCCGTCAGGAGCTGGTTTCGGCGGGCTATCACGAAGCCGTTGTACAGAGCTTCGGCGCCACCACTGACTTGCTGGTGCGCATGCCGGGTGAAGACCCGCAACTGGGCACTCAGGTTGCCGATGCGCTGCGCAAGGCCGGTGCCGATAACCCGGCAGTGGTCAAGCGTGTCGAATTCGTCGGCCCGCAGGTGGGTGAAGAGCTGCGCGATCAGGGCGGCCTCGGCATGCTGATGGCGCTGGGCGGTGTTCTGATCTACCTGGCATTCCGCTTCCAGTGGAAATTCGCCGTCGGGGCGATCATCTCGCTGATCCACGACGTGGTGGTGACGATGGGTATCCTGTCGTTCTTCCAGATCACCTTCGACCTGACGGTGCTGGCGGCGGTGCTGGCGATCATCGGTTACTCGCTGAACGACACCATCGTGGTCTTCGACCGGGTACGCGAAAACTTCCGCCTGCTGCGCAAGGCTTCGCTGATCGAGAACATCAACATCTCCACCACCCAGACACTGCTGCGCACCATTGCCACCTCGGTTTCGACCCTGCTGGCGATCGTGGCATTGTGGGCATTTGGCGGCGACAGCCTGGAAGGCTTCTCCATCGCGTTGTTCATCGGTGTGCTGGCGGGTACCTACTCGTCCATCTACATCGCCAACGTGGTGCTGATCTGGCTGAACCTGACCACCGAGGACCTGATTCCTCCAGTGGTCGTCGAGAAGGCTGACGACCTGCCGTAGATCCGGCCATCATAAAAAAGGCGCGAGTGCTGAACTCGCGCCTTTTTTTATGCTCCAAGGCTAGGCATTGCGCAGCCATGCTGCGTTTCGATTGGTCAGGAGGTTCAAGTGAACAAGTCTATGCTTGTTGGTGCTGTGTTAGGTGCTGCTGTCGTGACTGCTGGCGGCGCCGTTGCCACCTATAGCTTGGTCAAGGGTGGTCCTGAGTATGCGGATGTATTGGCGGTAGAGCCGATCAACCAGCAGATCAAAACCCCCCGTGAAGTTTGCAAGGACGTAACCGTTACCCGTCAGGCGCCGGTCAAGGACCAGCATCAGATCGTCGGTAGCGTGATTGGCGCGGTTGCCGGTGGTTTGCTCGGCAATCAGGTCGGCGGTGGTAATGGCAAGAAAATCGCCACGGTCGCAGGCGCGCTCGGCGGTGGGTATGCCGGTAACAAGGTTCAGGAAGGCATGCAGGAGCGTGACACCTACACCACTACGCAGAACCGCTGCACGACGGTCAACGATGTGAGCGACAAGGTTGTGGGCTACAACGTCAAATACAAGTTGAATGAGAAGGTGGGTCAGGTTCGTATGGAGCGTGATCCGGGTAGCCAGATTCCGGTCGACAAGAACGGTCAGCTGATATTGGGTCAGGCGCAATAACGCCAGCCGCTGAGTTTCACAAGACATAAAAAAACCGGCTTGCGCCGGTTTTTTTATGCCTGCCGCTTAACGCTTGAGCGAAGCTGGCAGGTGCGGTGCGATCGCGGTCAGAACCGCCTTGAAGCACTTGGTATTGCCGGCAACGATGTGGCCTTTCTCGAGGAAGTCGTGACCGCCGGTGAAGTCGCTGACCAGGCCGCCTGCTTCCTGAATCAGCAGGGCGCCCGCAGCCATGTCCCACTCGGACAGGCCTGACTCCCAGAACGCATCGAAGCGACCGGCAGCGACATAAGCCAGGTCGAGGCTGGCAGCGCCTGCGCGGCGGATGCCGGCGGTCTGGCCTACCAGGCTGCGGAACATGCCCAGGTAGTTCTCGATGTTGTCCATCTGGTTGTCACGAAACGGGAAGCCGGTGCCGAGCAGGGCGCCTTCCAGGCTCTTGCGCTGGCTGACGCGCAGACGGCGACCGTTCAGGGCTGCGCCACGACCACGGCTGGCGGTGAATTCTTCCTGGCGGACCGGGTCGAGAACCACGGCGTGCTCAAGGCGGCCGCGGTATTTGCAGGCGATGCTGACGGCAAAGTGCGGGATGCCGCGAACGAAGTTGGTGGTGCCGTCCAGTGGGTCGATGATCCACAGGTAGTCGGTGCCTTCGCCGCTGCCTTCGTGCAGGCCGCTTTCTTCACCGAGAATGCCGTGAGTCGGGTAGGCCTTGCGCAGAGCGGTGATGATGCTTTGCTCGGCAGCGCGGTCGATCTCTGTGACGTAGTCTTTGGCTTCTTTTTCGTCAACCTTGATGGTATCCAGGCGCTCGATGGAGCGGAAAATCAATTCGCTGGCGCTGCGGGCGGCGCGCAGCGCGATATTCAGCATGGGCTGCATGGATAATTCACCTAAGGTTGTTAAAGAGAGCCGGGCATTCTATGGGCTGATTCGAATTATTTCCAGCCTTGCGTTGTTACGGTTGTCGGGTTCGTGTGTGTTTTTTTGCGTCCGGCGCGGTCGCTTCTGCGGTTGCGGTCCGCACAGCTTCATAGCGTTAGCCGAGCCGTTTCTGTAAGATTTGCCCCCCTAATTCGTGTCAGTGAGCGTTCGCTTTGTTGCAGAACATTCGTGTTGTCCTGGTCGGCACTACCCATCCCGGAAATATCGGCGGGGCGGCTCGCGCCATGAAAAACATGGGGCTTTCGCGTCTGGTGCTGGTCGATCCGCGGATCTTCCCTTCGCCCGATGCCGATGCGCGTGCGTCCGGCGCTACCGACATCCTCGAGGGCGCGCAGGTGGTGGCGACCCTTGAAGAAGCGCTGGTCGGCTGCCGTCTGGTGCTGGGCACCAGCGCGCGGGATCGAAGCCTGCCGTGGCCCATGCTGGATCCGCGCGCCTCGGGTGAAAAAGTCATCGAGCAGGCCGGTGAGGGCGCCGAGGTGGCACTGGTGTTCGGTCGTGAGCACGCGGGCTTGACCAACGAAGAGCTGCAGCGCTGCCACTTCCATGTGCACATCCCGTCTGACCCTGCGTTCAGTTCGCTCAATCTGGCGGCTGCCGTACAGGTGCTCAGTTATGAGGTGCGCGTAGCTTGGCTGGCTGCGGCGGAGCAAGGCGAGGCTTCAAGACCCGCCTCGGCGCACAATGCCGAGCTGGCGACGATGGACGAAATGGAGGGTTTCTACACCCATCTTGAGGCCACGCTTGTGGCCATCGGCTTTCTTGATCCGGAAAAGCCGCGGCATCTGATGGCCCGGCTGCGCAGACTGTACGGGCGTAGCGAAGTCGAACGTTCCGAGCTGAGTATCCTGCGCGGTGTGCTCACCGAAACCCAGAAAGCCGCACGCGGTGAACCCTACAAGCGAAAGGATCAGTGATGTTCGAGCGTCTGCGAGAAGACATTCAAAGCGTGTTCCACCGCGATCCCGCAGCGCGCAACGCCTTTGAAGTCCTGACCTGCTATCCGGGGATGCACGCGATCTGGCTGCACCGCTTCGCCCATATTCTGTGGCGCAACGGCTGGAAATGGCCAGCGCGGGTAGTCTCGAACTTCAGCCGCTGGATGACCGGTATCGAGATCCATCCGGGTGCGCGCATCGGTCGCCGCTTTTTTATCGACCACGGCATGGGCATCGTGATTGGCGAGACCGCCGAGATCGGTAATGACGTCACCCTCTATCAGGGCGTGACTCTGGGCGGCACCAGCTGGAATGCCGGCAAGCGCCATCCGACGCTGGAAGACGGTGTGGTGGTCGGGGCGGGCGCCAAGGTGCTCGGGCCGTTCACCGTGGGGGCGGGTGCCAAGATCGGCTCCAACGCAGTGGTCACCAAGGCCGTGCCTGCGGGCGCAACCGTGGTGGGTATTCCGGGGCGGATCATCGTCAAGTCGGACGACGAGGTTGAGGCCAGGCGCAAAGCCATGGCCGAGAAGCTCGGTTTCGACGCGTACGGTGTCAGTGCAGATATGCCTGATCCGGTCGCGCGCGCCATTGGCCAGTTGCTTGACCATTTGCAGGCTGTCGACGGCCGTCTCGAAGGCATGTGCGATGCGCTCGGCAGGCTTGGCAGCGATTACCGCGCCAAGGAGCTGCCGGAGCTGCGCGACGAGGTATTCGACTGCGTGAAAGACCGTCAGGACGACAAGGTCGGCTAGGTATTGCAGCGGGCGACGCGTGCCATTACGCCGCACCTTTGCTATGATGCAGCCCGCACTTTTCGCTAATCCCGACTGTTTTACTTGGTCTAATAGTTGACTCTTTTACTCGGGAATAGCATACTCGCTCTCATTCCGAACCTCTGCGGTATACGCCATGCGACTGACTACTAAAGGCCGATACGCTGTAACAGCCATGCTTGACTTGGCGTTGCATGCGCAGAACGGGCCAGTGTCTCTGGCCGACATCTCCGAGCGGCAGGGGATTTCCCTGTCCTACCTCGAGCAGCTGTTCGCCAAGCTGCGTCGCGGCAATCTGGTTTCCAGTGTTCGTGGTCCGGGTGGTGGTTACCAGCTGTCGCGCGACATGAAAGGCATCCAGGTTGCTCAGGTTGTCGATGCAGTCAATGAATCGGTCGATGCCACGCGGTGTCAGGGTCTGGGCGATTGCCATGCTGGCGATACCTGCCTGACCCACCACCTGTGGTGCGACCTGAGCCAGCAGATTCACGAATTTCTAAGCGGTATCAGCTTGGCGGATCTTGTCACTCGCCGTGAGGTACAAGAAGTCGCTCAGCGCCAGGATATGCGCCGTGGTCATAACCACATGTCGCAACTGGGTAAGATCGAAACGTCCGCCGTCGAATGAACGCAGATGAATGAGCGGTGCGCCTGCCTGATAGGAGAGCTTCAATGAAATTGCCAATTTACCTCGACTACTCCGCGACGACCCCGGTCGATCCGCGTGTCGCGCAGAAAATGATCGATTGCCTGACCGTCGAAGGAAACTTCGGCAACCCTGCCTCGCGCTCCCACGTCTTTGGCTGGAAAGCCGAAGAAGCGGTCGAGAACGCCCGTCGTCAGGTCGCTGATCTGGTCAACGCCGATCCGCGCGAAATCGTCTGGACCTCGGGTGCTACCGAATCCAACAACCTGGCTATCAAGGGTGTTGCGCATTTCTATGCCAGCAAAGGCAAGCACCTGATCACCTCCAAGGTTGAACACAAGGCTGTCCTCGACACCACTCGCCAGCTGGAACGCGAAGGTTTCGAAGTGACCTACATCGAGCCGGGTGAAGACGGTCTTATCACCCCTTCGATGATTGAAGCGGCACTGCGCGACGACACCATCCTGGTTTCGATCATGCATGTGAACAACGAGATCGGCACCATCAACGATATCGCCGCGATCGGTGAACTGACCCGTTCGCGTGGTGTGCTGTTCCACGTCGATGGCGCGCAGTCGACCGGCAAGGTTGAAATCGATCTGGCCAGCCTCAAGGTTGACCTGATGTCGTTCTCTGCGCACAAGACCTACGGCCCCAAAGGCATCGGCGCACTCTACGTCAGCCGCAAGCCACGTGTTCGCCTGGAAGCGACCATGCACGGCGGCGGTCATGAGCGTGGCATGCGTTCCGGCACCCTGGCGACCCATCAGATCGTCGGCATGGGCGAAGCATTCCGTATCGCCAAGGAAGAAATGGCTGCTGAAAACGTGCGCATCAAGGCACTCAGCGATCGTTTCTTCAAGCAGGTCGAAAATCTGGAAGAGCTGTACGTCAACGGCAGCCTGACTGCCCGCGTACCGCACAACCTGAACCTGAGCTTCAACTATGTCGAAGGCGAGTCGCTGATCATGGCACTCAAGGATCTGGCGGTATCGTCCGGTTCGGCCTGTACTTCGGCCTCGCTTGAGCCTTCGTACGTGCTGCGTGCCCTGGGTCGCAACGACGAACTGGCGCACAGTTCGATTCGTTTCACCTTCGGCCGGTTCAGCACCGAAGAAGAGATCGATTACGCCGCGCAGAAGGTTTGCGAGGCTGTCACCCGGCTGCGCACACTTTCGCCGCTGTGGGACATGTTCAAAGACGGCGTCGACATCTCCAAGATCGAGTGGGCGGCGCACTAATTTAAAGTCGCCTCCAATACAGGTCATGGGCAATTGCGCGTGACCTGCAGAGCGGCTCCCTGATGTGAGAGGAATAGAATCATGGCTTACAGCGAAAAGGTCATCGACCACTACGAAAATCCACGTAACGTCGGCAAGATGAACGCGGAAGATCCTGACGTCGGCACCGGCATGGTCGGCGCTCCTGCGTGCGGCGACGTGATGCGTCTGCAGATCAAGGTCAACGAGCAGGGCGTTATCGAAGACGCCAAGTTCAAGACCTACGGCTGCGGTTCGGCCATCGCGTCCAGCTCCCTGGCGACCGAGTGGATGAAAGGCAAGACTCTGGATGAAGCAGAGACCATCAAGAACACTCAGCTGGCTGAAGAGCTGGCACTGCCGCCAGTGAAGATTCACTGCTCGGTACTCGCTGAAGACGCCATCAAGGCCGCCGTTCGCGACTACAAGCAGAAGAAAGGTCTGCTGTAAGCAGGCTTTTCAAGAGAAGCTTGCAACAGAGTCAACTGCAACAGGCTAATGCAACAGGCTAAGGAGTTCCGATGGCTATCAGCATGACAGAAGCTGCCGCTAACCACGTACTACGTTCCCTCGAGGGGCGCGGCAAGGGTGACGGCGTTCGTCTGGGTGTTCGCACCACAGGCTGTTCAGGTCTTGCCTATGTGCTCGAGTTCGTCGATGAGGCGGCCAGCGAAGACACCGTGTTCGAAATGCACGGCGTCAAGGTGATCATTGACCCGAAAAGTCTGGTCTATCTGGATGGCACCGAGCTCGACTTCGTGCGCGAAGGGTTGAACGAAGGCTTCAAGTTCAACAATCCCAACTCGCGCGGTGAGTGCGGCTGTGGCGAAAGCTTCAACGTCTGAGGCTTTTATTGTGGGTACTCCCTGTCACTTCGCCCTGTTTGACCTCAAGCCCGAGTTTCAGCTTGATCTTGACCAACTGGCCACGCGCTACCGTGAGCTTGCGCGCAACGTGCATCCGGATCGTTTTGCGGATGCCCCCGAGCGTGAGCAGCGTGTGGCGCTGGAGCGCTCGGCCAGTCTCAACGAGGCCTATCAGACCCTGAAAAGCCCGCCGAAAAGGGCGCGTTATCTGCTGGCAATGAACGGCAACGAAGTGCCGCTCGAAGTCACGGTGCATGATCCCGAGTTTCTTCTGCAGCAGATGCAATTGCGCGAAGACCTCGAGGACTTGCAGGACGAGGCTGATCTGGCCGGCGTCGCGACCTTCAAGCGTCAGCTCAAGATCGCTCAGGACGAACTGAACCAGAGCTTCGCAGCCTGTTGGAATGATGCTGCACAACGCGAGCACGCTGAAAAGCTGATGCGGCGTATGCAGTTTCTCGACAAGCTCTCTCACGAAGTGCGCCAGTTAGAAGAGCGCCTCGACGATTAACCCCGCGCGGCTTCGGTCGCGCGCCAGTGATTATTCTGAACAGCATGGCTTTACTGCAGATCGCCGAACCCGGCCTGAGTCCTCAACCGCACCAGCGTCGTCTGGCTGTGGGTATCGACCTGGGCACTACCAATTCTCTGGTTGCTGCAGTACGCAGCGGCCTGTCCGAACCGCTGGCCGATGCAGAGGGGCAGGTCATTCTGCCGTCTGCCGTGCGCTATCACGCTGATCGTGTCGAAGTAGGGCAGTCAGCGAAGATCGCCGCCTCCCAGGACCCGTTCAATACCGTTCTGTCGGTCAAGCGTCTCATGGGCCGTGGTCTGACCGACGTCAAGCAACTGGGCGAGCAACTGCCGTACCGGTTCGTCGGCGGTGAGTCGCACATGCCGTTCATCGACACCGTGCAGGGGCCGAAAAGCCCGGTCGAAGTGTCTTCCGACATCCTCAAGGTCCTGCGCCAGCGCGCAGAAGCCTCACTGGGTGGCGAGCTGGTAGGCGCGGTGATCACCGTTCCTGCCTACTTCGATGACGCTCAGCGTCAGGCGACCAAGGACGCTGCCAGACTGGCGGGCCTCAACGTACTGCGCCTGCTCAATGAGCCTACGGCTGCGGCGGTGGCCTACGGCCTGGATCAAAAGGCCGAAGGCGTGGTTGCCATCTATGACCTGGGCGGCGGAACCTTCGATATTTCGATCCTGCGCCTGACCGGTGGTGTGTTTGAGGTACTGGCCACTGGCGGCGATACCGCTCTGGGTGGCGATGACTTCGATCATGCGATAGCCAGCTGGATTGTCACGGATGCCGGTCTGTCAGCCGATATTGATCCTTCCGCGCAGCGCAGCCTGCTGCAGGCTGCCTGCTCGGCCAAGGAAGCGCTGACTGACGCCGAGTCTGTCGAGGTCGTCTACGGCGAGTGGCGTGGCACGCTGACGCGCGAGGCGCTCAATGCGCTGATCGAACCTATGGTTGCGCGCAGCCTCAAGGCCTGCCGCCGAGCAGTGCGTGACACCGGTATCGAGCTTGAAGAAGTCGAGGCGGTGGTCATGGTCGGCGGTTCGACCCGTGTTCCGCGAGTGCGCGAAGCGGTGGCCGAGCTGTTCGGTCGTCAGCCGCTGACCGAGATCGACCCGGATCAGGTGGTGGCCATCGGGGCTGCGATCCAGGCCGATACCCTGGCCGGCAACAAGCGTGACGGTGGCGAACTGCTGCTCCTCGATGTGATTCCGCTCTCGCTGGGGCTGGAAACCATGGGCGGGCTGATGGAGAAAGTCATTCCGCGCAACACCACCATTCCTGTGGCGCGTGGTCAGGAATTCACCACGTACAAGGATGGCCAGACGGCCATGAAGATTCATGTCCTGCAGGGCGAGCGTGAATTGATCAGCGACTGTCGTTCGCTGGCGCGCTTCGAACTGCGTGGCATCCCGCCGATGGTCGCTGGCGCGGCAAAGATTCGTGTCACTTTCCAGGTCGATGCTGATGGTCTGCTCAGCGTCTCGGCGCGTGAAATGGGCTCGGGCATCGAGTCGAGCATTCAGGTCAAGCCGTCCTACGGGCTGACCGATGACGAGGTCACCCGCATGCTCAAGGATTCCTTCGAGTATGCCGGCGACGACAAGGTCGCTCGCGTGCTGCGTGAGCATCAGGTTGATGCCGAGCGTCTGCTCGAAGCTGTTCAGGGTGCTCTGGACGCCGATGGCGAGCGTCTTCTCGACGAGGAAGAGCGCCTGGTCATCAACCTGCAGATGGACGAACTCCGTGAACTGATGCAAGGCACCGATGGTTATGCCATCGAGCAGCAGACCAAGCGTCTGTCGCAGGTGACCGATGCGTTTGCTGCCCGACGCCTCGATTCGACGGTAAAAGCCGCACTGGCCGGGCGCAACTTGAATGAGATTGAGGAATAACTGATGCCGCAGGTGATTTTTCTGCCCCACGCCGAGCATTGCCCGGACGGGCTGGTTGTAGAAGTGGAGCCCGGCACGTCTATTCTCGACATTGCCCACGAGCACCACATCGAGATTGAAAGCGCCTGTGGTGGCGTGTGTGCGTGCACGACCTGCCATTGCGTCATTCGCGAAGGGTTCGATTCGCTGAATGAGGCCGATGAGCTGGAAGAAGACATGCTCGACAAGGCGTGGGGGCTGGAACGGCAGTCACGTCTGTCCTGTCAGGCCATTGTCGGCAACGAAGACCTGACGGTCGAAATACCCAAGTATTCGCTCAACCACGCCGCTGAAGCGCCGCACTGATTCAAGGATTGCTCATGAGTCTCAAATGGGTTGATGTTCAGGAAATCGCCATCCAGCTGGCTGAAAGCCACCTGGAGGTAAATCCGCTCACCGTGAGCTTCCCCAGGCTGCGTGGTCTGGTCATGGCCTTGCCTGAATTCGATGACCATCCGGACCGCAGCGGGGAAAAGGTCCTGGAAGCGATCCAGACATTGTGGATCGAAGAGCTGGATTGACGTTCAGTAACGCGCGCAGTTAGGCAATACACCAGAACCCGCGTATAATTCGCGGGTTTAATTTTTCGCTTCAATCACTGCTTCTGGAGTTTCACCATGGCTGTTCAACGTACTTTCTCCATCATCAAGCCTGACGCCGTTGCCAAGAACGTAATCGGCGAGATCACCACTCGTTTCGAAAAAGCCGGTCTGCGCGTTGTCGCTTCCAAGCTGAAGCAACTGTCCAAGGCCGAAGCTGAAGGTTTCTACGCTGAGCACAGCGCTCGCGGTTTCTTCGGCGACCTGGTTGCTTTCATGATCTCCGGTCCGGTTGTCGTTCAGGTTCTGGAAGGCGAAAACGCTATCGCTCTGAACCGTGAGCTGATGGGCGCTACCAACCCTAAAGAAGCTGCTGCCGGCACCATCCGTGCTGACTTCGCTGATTCCATCGACGCCAACGCTGTTCACGGCTCCGATTCCGAAGCAGCCGCCGCTCGCGAAATCTCGTACTTCTTCGCAGCTACCGAAGTAACCGCTCGCTAAGTCATTTTTGACTGACGAGTGAAGGGTGAATTCATGATTGCATCGACTGGTAAAACCAACCTGCTGGGGCTGACTCAACAGGAAATGGAGAAATTCTTCGACTCTATCGGGGAGAAGCGCTTCCGTGCCGGTCAGGTCATGAAGTGGATTCACCACTTCGGCGTCGACGATTTCGACGCGATGACGAACGTCAGCAAGGCCCTGCGCGAAAAGCTCAAGGCCTGTGCTGAGGTTCGCGGTCCTGAAGTGGTCAGCGAGGACATCTCCAGCGACGGCACCCGTAAATGGGTGGTGCGCGTAGAGTCCGGCAGCTGTGTCGAGACCGTCTATATTCCGCAGGGCAAGCGCGGCACCTTGTGTGTTTCGTCCCAGGCGGGCTGTGCCCTGGATTGCAGTTTCTGCTCCACGGGCAAGCAAGGCTTCAACAGCAACCTCACCGCCGCCGAAGTCATCGGTCAGGTGTGGATTGCCAACAAATCCTTTGGCAGCGTCCCGGCGACCGTCGACCGTGCCATCACCAACGTGGTGATGATGGGCATGGGTGAGCCGCTGCTGAACTTCGACAATGTCATTGCCGCCATGCATCTGATGATGGATGACCTGGGGTATGGCATTTCCAAACGCCGGGTGACCTTGTCCACTTCCGGTGTGGTACCGATGATCGATGAGCTTTCCAAGCACATCGACGTGTCGCTGGCCTTGTCGCTGCACGCACCGAACGATGCGCTGCGCAACCAGCTGGTGCCGATCAACAAGAAATACCCGTTGAAAATGCTTCTCGAGTCCTGCCGTCGCTACATGTCCAGTCTGGGCGAAAAGCGTGTGCTCACCATCGAGTACACCATGCTCAAGGACATCAACGACAAGGTAGAGCACGCGGTCGAGATGATCGAACTGCTCAAGGACACGCCTTGCAAGATCAACCTGATCCCGTTCAACCCGTTTCCGCACTCCGGTTACGAGCGTCCCAGCAATAACGCGATACGTCGTTTTCAGGACCTGTTGCATCAGGCCGGTTATAACGTCACTGTGCGCACCACGCGTGGTGAAGACATCGATGCTGCATGCGGCCAGTTGGTCGGGCAGGTGATGGACCGCACACGCCGTAGCGAACGCTATATAGCCGTGCGTGAGTTGAGCGCCGAGGCCGATGCGGCCCCTGTCGCGGTGACTCGAACCTGACTGCGAACCTGACCGAGAGAGACCCCATGCCTGTGCGTGCCTCGCTGCTGCTCTGTGTTGTCGTCTTGCTGACAGCGTGCGTGTCCACCGGCAACGTCAACCCGCTGACGACAGCCCAGGGGCGCGAGGAAGCGCGCAAGGCTTACGTGCAGCTCGGGCTGGGTTACTTTCAGCAGGGGCAGACCGAGCGAGCCAAGGTTCCGCTGAAAAAGGCGCTCGAGCTCGACAGTTCCGATGCGCAGGCCAACGCCGCGCTGGCCCTGGTGTTCCAGACAGAGATGGAGCCGGAGCTGGCAGAGCAGTACTTTCGCAAGGCGTTGGCCGCCAGCAATAACGAAACACGCATCGTCAACAATTACGGCAGTTTTCTGTTCGAACAAAAGCGTTACAAGGAAGCCTACGAGCGTTTTGAGCAGGCGGCTGCCGACAACCTGTATCCTGAGCGGTCACGGGTTTTTGAAAGCCTGGGCATGACCTCGCTGAAACTGGGCAACCGCGAGCAGGCTCGCGAGCATTTTACCAAGGCATTGCGCCTGGACCGTCAGTTGCCGTTATCCTTGCTGGAAATGGCTCAGCTGTCCTACGAAGACAAGCAATATGTGCCGGCGCGTGACTATTACGACCGTTTTAGCCAACTCAGCGAGCAAAATGCACGTAGTCTATTGCTCGGTACGCGGCTGGCGAAGATATATGATGATCGTAACAAGGCGGCCAGCTTTGGCCTGCTGTTGAAAAGACTCTATCCCGGTACGCCGGAATATCAGCAATACCTGTCGGAGCAATGATGAAAGCGGCGCATCCCGAAGTTGTAGCAACCAATCGCGTGAATCCTGGAGAGACCCTGCGCCAGGCCCGCGAGAGCAGGAGCTGGTCGCTGCCAGATGTGGCCTTGAGACTGAATCTCACCGTGACCTCCCTGACCAATCTGGAGAACGGCCAGTTTGAAAAGCTGCCTGGGCATACGTTTGCCCGAGGTTATGTGCGTGCCTACGCCAAACTGCTTGATCTTGATCAGGCGGCGCTGGTCGAGCAGTTCGACCAGTTCACCGGCACCGACGGTAAAGGCAGTTCGGTTCACGCGCTGGGCCGTATCGAAGAGCCGGTCAGGCTGTCGCACAATATTCTGCGTATCGTCAGCCTGCTGTTGCTGGTGATTCTGGTCGGCGGCGGTTTCTTCTGGTGGCAGGATCAGGCGACCTTGCGCGGCAAGGATCAGTCCGGGTTGAACATGGAGCACGTCGAAGTCGAAAGCGCGGACGGCACCACGCAGATTCACCCGCTTGATGAGCCGGAAGAGCCTGCTGTGGCCGAAACGCCTGCCTCTGGACAAACTTCCTTGCCGTTGAATACCGGTGCGCCTGCCAGTGAGGCGCCCGCTGCTGCGCCTGCGGCCCCGGCTTCCAGCGTCACAGGTCACGCAACCGCACAACCACAGACACCTGCTGCTGCCACGCCACCGGCGAGCGCGCCTCAAGCCCCTGTTGCCGCGCCGACCGTGCCGTCGATGCCGACTGCACCTGCCGAGCAGCCAGCGCCTGTCGCGGCGGGTGCCGGTCAGGTGACCGTACAGTTCGTTGCCGACTGCTGGACCCAGGTCACTGACGGGAACGGCAAGGTGCTGGTCAGCGGTCTCAAGCGCAAGGGCGAGAGTCTGGATGTCAACGGCAAGCCGCCGTTGACCCTGCGTCTGGGCTACGCGCGCGGTGCGCAGGTCAGCTACAACGGTCAGCCTGTGGATGTAGCACCTTTTACCAGCGGCGAAACTGCTCGCCTGAAGCTAGGGCAATAAGTCATGCACGGCGAATCTCCAATCAAGCGTCGCGAATCCCGGAAAATATGGGTCGGTTCCGTACCGGTCGGCGGTGATGCGCCGATCGCGGTGCAGAGCATGACCAACAGCGATACCAACGATGTCGCCGCTACCGTGGCACAGATCAATCGTCTGGAAGCGGCGGGTGTCGACATCGTGCGTGTTTCGGTGCCGGACATGGACGCTGCCGAAGCATTCGGCCGCATCAAGCAACTGGTCAAGGTGCCGCTGGTCGCCGACATTCACTTCGATCACCGCATCGCCTTGCGTGTGGCGGAGCTGGGCGTCGACTGTCTGCGTATCAACCCGGGCAACATCGGTCGCGAAGACCGTGTGCGGGCGGTGGTCGATGCTGCGCGTGATCGCGGCATCCCGATCCGTATCGGCGTCAATGCCGGTTCGCTGGAAAAAGACCTGCAGAAGAAGTACGGCGAGCCCACGCCAGAGGCCCTGGTAGAGTCTGCGCTGCGCCATGTTGAGCATCTGCAACGCCTGAACTTTCAGGACTTCAAGGTCAGCGTCAAGGCTTCCGATGTGTTCATGGCGGTCGCGGCCTATCGGCTGCTGGCCAAGGAGATTGTTCAGCCGCTGCACCTGGGCATCACCGAAGCCGGTGGCTTGCGTTCGGGTACGGTGAAATCGGCTGTCGGTCTCGGTATGCTGCTTGCCGAAGGAATTGGCGATACTATCCGCATCTCGCTGGCGGCTGACCCGGTCGAGGAAGTGAAGGTCGGGTACGACATTCTCAAATCGTTGCGCCTTCGTTCGCGTGGAATCAACTTCATCGCCTGTCCGAGCTGCTCGCGGCAGAACTTCGATGTGGTCAAGACCATGAACGAGCTGGAAGGTCGACTCGAGGATTTGCTGGTGCCGCTCGACGTCGCGGTGATCGGTTGTGTGGTCAATGGTCCGGGCGAAGCCAAAGAGGCGCACATCGGCCTGACCGGTGGCACGCCGAACCTGATCTACATCGACGGCAAACCCGCGCAGAAACTGACCAATGATAATCTCGTGAATGAGCTGGAACGCTTGATTCGCGAGAAAGCGGCTGAAAAAGCCGAAGCCGACGCCTCGGTCATCGTGCGCGGCTAACCCGGATTGCTAAGGATTTTCTGTGAGTAAGTCTCTACAAGCCATTCGTGGCATGAACGACATTCTGCCCGAGCAGACGCCGCTGTGGCGTCACTTCGAAGGCACTGTTGCCCGTCTGCTGGATAACTACGGTTACCGGCAGATTCGTATGCCTATCGTCGAATTCACCGAGCTGTTCAAGCGCTCCATCGGTGAAGTGACCGACATCGTCGAGAAAGAGATGTATACCTTCGCCGACCGCAACGGCGACTCTCTGACCCTGCGCCCTGAAGGCACTGCCGCGTGCGTGCGTGCGGTCCTCGAGCACGGCATCACTGGCGGCGGCCAGGTTCAGAAACTGTGGTACATCGGTCCGATGTTCCGTCACGAGCGTCCGCAGAAAGGCCGCTATCGTCAGTTTCACCAGATCGGTGTCGAGGTCTTCAACCTGGACGGTCCGGATATCGATGCCGAACTGATTGTCATGACCTGGCGCCTGTGGGGCCTGCTGGGCATTCGCAACGCCGTCAAGCTCGAGCTGAACAGCCTGGGCACCAGCGAGGCGCGTGCGCGTTATCGCGAGGCGCTGGTCGAATACCTCTCGGCACGTCTCGACCAACTGGACGAAGACAGCCAGCGCCGCCTGAAAACCAACCCGCTGCGCGTGCTGGACACCAAGCATCCTGAAACCCAGGCTGTGCTGGTCGATGCGCCGAAACTGGCGGACTACCTGGATGACGAATCCCGCGTTCACTTCGAAGGCCTGAAGGCCCGTCTGGACGCCGCCGGTATTCCTTATGTGATCAATCCCAAGCTGGTGCGTGGCCTGGATTACTACAGCAAGACCGTTTTCGAGTGGGTCACCGACCAGCTCGGTGCCCAGGGTACGGTCTGTGCGGGCGGTCGTTACGACGGTCTGGTCGAGCAGATGGGCGGCAAGCCTACTGCAGGCGTCGGTTTCGCGATGGGCATCGAACGACTGGTGCTGCTGCTCGAAACCCTCGAGCAGGTGCCGGAAGAGACTGCCCGTCAGGTCGATGTCTACCTGTGCGCATTTGGCGAAGCCGCCGAGCTGGCTGCGCTGGCACTGACCGAAAAGGTGCGTGATCAGCTGCCGACTCTGCGGTTGCAGGTCAACGCCGGTGCCGGCAGCTTCAAAAGCCAGTTCAAGAAAGCCGACAAGAGCGGTGCGCTGTACGCGCTGATCCTCGGCGAAGAAGAACTGGCGGCGAAGGTCATTGGCGTCAAACCCCTGCGCGGTCAGGGTGAACAACAAAATATTGCCTGGGATGCTCTGTCGGAGCACCTGGCCTCCTGCGTCGTGCAGGGTTGAAGCTGATTTAACAGCCGTTTAGCGAATAGGAGTATTGGGGTGTCGGGTACCGAAGATGAAGAGCTGGCGGTAATGAAGGACTGGTGGCAGCGCAACGGCAAACCTCTGTTGACCGGCGGTCTGCTTGCGCTGGTCGTGGTTCTGGGTTGGCAGTTCTGGCACAGGTATCAGGCCAGCCAGTCGCAAGGCGCCTCGATGCTTTATCAGCAATTGCTGGAAACCGCACTGACGCCCAGTGGCCAGGCAGACACCGCACGTGTCGCCGAGATCTCCGGCAAACTGAAAAGCGAATTCGGTGGCACTACCTACGCACAGTTCGGTAGCCTGTTCGTCGCCAAGGTGGCGGTCGATGCCGGCAAGCTGGATGATGCTGCAGCCGAGCTGAAAACCGTGGCCGACAAGCCTGCCAATGACACGCTGGGCGAGATTGCCCGTCAGCGTCTGGCACGCGTGCTGGCTGCGCAGAACAAGACCGATGACGCGCTGAAGCTGCTCGACGGCGATGCCGACAAGGCTTTCCTCGCCAGTCGTGAAGAACTCAAGGGTGACCTGCTGGTACAGCTGGGTCGTACCGACGAGGCGTATGCTGCATACCAAAAGGCCAAATCTGCTCTGTCCGAAGACGCAGCAGTGGGTGGCCTGCAAATGAAGCTCGACGATCTGGCGAAAGGGGATGCGTGACGTGATTCGTTGGAAACATGCAGCATTGCTGGCTCTGGCCATTCTGGCCGCGGGTTGCAGCAGCAACAGCAAAAAGGAATTGCCTCCGGCCGAGCTGACCGACTTCAAAGAAGAAGTGGTTTTGCACAAGCAGTGGAGCCGTTCCGTTGGCGACGGCCAGGGCAAGACTTACAACATGCTCGTGCCAGCCATTGATGGCGACCGCATCTATGCGGCTGACGTCACGGGCGAAGTCGTGTCGCTGGACCGTCTGACCGGCGACGTGATCTGGAAGAAGGATCTCGATCTGCCCGTTTCCGGTGCAGTCGGCGTGGGCTATGGCCTGGTAATGATCGGCACCCTCAAGGGTGAAGTGATTGCCATGGACGCCACGTCCGGTGAGGAAAAGTGGCGCGCCCACGTGACCAGTGAAGTGCTGGCTCCGCCGGCCACCAACGGTTCTGTGGTCGTTGTCCAGACTCAGGATGACCGCATCGTCGGTTTCGACGCTTCTACCGGTTCGCAGCTCTGGATCTACGAAAGTACGCCGGCGGTGCTGACCCTGCGCGGCACGGGTGCTCCGCTGGCAACCAACCGTCTTGCCGTAGCGGGTCTGTCGACCGGCAAGGTCGTCGCTCTGGATATCACCAACGGCGTGCCGATCTGGGAACAGCGTGTTGCCATCCCGCAAGGCCGCTCGGAACTGGATCGTGTCGTCGATATCGACGGCGGCCTGTTGCTGTCCGGCGGTACGCTGTACGTCGCTACCTATCAGGGGCGCGTCGCCGGTCTCGATCTGGAAAGCGGTCGTGTGCTCTGGCAGCGTGATGCTTCGAGCTACTCGGGTGTCGCCCAGGGCTTTGGCAGCGTCTATGCCACTCTGGCCTCCGGTACTGTCGAAGGTATCGACGAGCGTTCGTCCTCTGCACTGTGGAGCAACGAATCACTGGCTCGCCGCCAGCTCGGCGCGCCGGAAGTGTATTCCAGCTACGTAGCGGTCGGTGACATGGAAGGCTACCTGCACCTGTTGAGCCAGGTGGACGGTCGTTTTGTCGGTCGCGAACGTATCGACAGCGACGGCCTGCGTGCGCGTCCGCTGGTGGTTGGGGACATGATTTATGTGTATGGCAACAGCGGCAAACTGGAAGCCCTGACCATCAAGCAATAAGTGTCCATGCCCGGGGCCAATGGCCCCGGGTGCCCTTGCTTCGGCAAGGCTGCGGTGCCTTTGTGGCATCGCCCCGAACTCCGGCCGCTGCCCTGCAGCGGCTTTTGTATTTTCTGAAATAACGAAGTGGAGAGCCGCATGGTTCCCGTAATCGCCCTGGTGGGTCGACCGAACGTCGGCAAGTCCACCATGTTCAACCGCCTGACCAGGACTCGCGACGCCATTGTCGGCGATCTGTCCGGTCTTACCCGTGATCGCCAATACGGAGAGGCGAAGTGGCAAGGGCGCTCCTATATTCTGATCGACACCGGCGGTATCTCCGGTGACGAGCATGGCATGGACGAAAAGATGGCCGAGCAGTCGCTGCTGGCCATTGAAGAAGCCGATGTGGTGCTGTTTCTGGTGGACGCCCGTGCGGGCTACACCGCTGCTGATCAGATGATTGGTGAGCACCTGCGCAAGCGCAACAAGCGTTCCTACGTGGTTGCCAACAAGATCGACAACATCGACGAGAACCTGGCGCGTGCCGAGTTCAGCCCGATGGGTCTGGGCGACGCCATTCCGGTGGCCGGTGCCCACGGCCGTGGCATCTCGCAGATGCTCGAAATCGCCCTGCGGGAATTCCCCAGGGACGAGGATGAGCCTGAAGAGGGCGTTGAGGTCGAAGAAGTCGCCGAAGGTCAGGAAGCCAAGCGCATCCCCGGCCCGAGCGAGAAGGACGGCATCAAGATCGCCATCATCGGTCGTCCCAACGTCGGCAAGTCGACGCTGGTCAACCGCATGCTGGGTGAAGACCGGGTTATCGTCTATGACGAGCCAGGCACCACGCGCGACAGTATCTACATTCCCTTCGAGCGTAACGAAGAGAAGTACACGCTGATCGACACCGCCGGTGTGCGCAAGCGCGGCAAGATCCACGAGGAAGTCGAAAAGTTCTCGGTGGTCAAGACGCTGCAGGCCATCAAGGACGCCAACGTGGTGATCTTTGTGATGGACGCCCGCGAAGGTGTGGTCGACCACGACCTGAACCTGCTGGGCTTCGCCCTTGAAGCGGGTCGTGCGCTGGTCATCGCGCTGAACAAGTGGGACGGCATGACGCCGGGCGAACGCGATTTCGTGAAGATCGAGCTGGAGCGCCGGCTGTTCTTCGTCGACTTCGCCGACATCCACTTTATCTCGGCCATGCATGGCACGGGCGTGGGCAACCTGTATCAGTCGGTACAGAACTCGTTCAAGTCCGCGGTAACGCGCTGGCCAACCAGCCGCCTGACCCAGATTCTCGAAGATGCAGTCAGCGAGCATGCGCCACCGATGGTCGGCAGCCGCCGCATCAAGCTGCGCTACGCTCACCTGGGGGGTGCCAACCCGCCGCTGATCGTAATCCACGGTAACCAGGTCGAGAAGGTACCCAAGTCCTACGTCCGTTATCTGGAAAACACGTATCGGCGTGTGCTCAAGCTGGTCGGTACGCCAATCCGTATCGAGTTCAAGGGTGGCGAGAACCCGTATGAAGGCAACAAGAACACGCTCACTGACCGTCAGGTCAACAAGAAGCGTCGGATGATGTCGCACCACAAGAAGGCCGACAAGAAGCGCCGCGACAAGCGCTGAGTCAGCATCGGGAAAAAGGCGCTTCGGCGCCTTTTTTTGTGGCTGTTTAATGGGCTATCCTGCCTGACCCGTGCCGCCCGGTGCCGGGAGATTGCAGGGAAAGGGTTCCATGATCGACAGCAAGTTGCCCAACGTGGGCACCACTATCTTCACCGTCATGTCACAGCTGGCCGCCGAAACCGGGGCTATCAACCTGTCCCAGGGGTTTCCCGATTTTGACGGGCCGCAGGCGCTGCGTGATGCAGTCTGCCGACACGTCACTCAAGGCCATAACCAATACTCACCGATGACCGGCCTGCCTGCGCTTCGTCAGCAAGTCGCGGCAAAGATCGCCCGCAGCTATGGGCGTACGGTCAATCCGGACAGCGAAATCACCATCACACCGGGTGCCACGCAGGCGATTTTCTGCGCGATCCACAGCGTTATTCGCGCTGGCGACGAAGTGATCATTTTCGACCCTTGCTATGACAGCTACGAGCCTGCCGTCGAACTGGCCGGTGGGCGCTGCGTGCATGTGCAACTGGGGCTGGATGACTTCTCCATCGACTGGCAAAAGCTCAGCGATGCGCTGAGCCCGCGCACCCGCATGATCGTCATCAACAGCCCGCACAACCCCAGCGGCGCGTTGATCAGCCGTGCAGAGCTCGATCGGCTGGCCGCACTGATTGCCGATCGCGACATCTACCTGCTCAGCGACGAAGTCTATGAGCACCTGGTGTTCGACGGCGCACGCCATGTCAGTGTGCTTGATCACGAAGCGTTGTATCAGCGCGCCTTCGTCGTCAGCTCGTTCGGCAAGACGTATCACGTCACTGGCTGGAAAACCGGCTATGTGGTCGCGCCGCCAGCATTGAGCGCCGAGTTGCGCAAGGTGCATCAGTATGTGAGCTTCTGCTGTGTCACGCCTTTGCAGTACGCGTTGGCCGACTTCATGGCCGAACACCCGGAGCATGTCGATGAACTGCCAGGCTTTTATCAGGCCAAGCGCGACTTTTTCTGTGGTCATCTGGCCGAGTCGCGTTTCAGCTTCCGGCCGGTGGGCGGGACTTATTTCCAGTTGGTCGATTACTCGCAGATCAGGCCCGACCTCAACGATGTCGACATGGCCTTGTGGATGACCCGTGAACACGGTGTGGCGAGCATTCCGATTTCTGTGTTCTACCAGAGCCCGCCAGCAGGGCAGCGCCTGATCCGCCTGTGCTTTGCCAAACAGGAAGAGACGTTGCGTCAGGCGGCGGAGAAACTATGCGCGATCTAAGCGGGCTGCCGAACCTCAACCTCGCGCTGATCCAGACCACGCTGGCGTGGCATGATCGCGAGGCCAATCTCGAGCATTTCGAGCCATTGCTGGATCAGGCGCGCGGCGCGGACCTGGTGATCCTGCCGGAAATGTTCACCACCGGGTTCTCGATGGAGTCCGAGGCCCTGTCAGAACCGGAAGCCGGGCCTACATCGGTATGGCTATTGGCTCAGGCCAAGCGTATCAACGCCGTGGTGACCGGCAGCGTCATGATCCGCGCTGCCGATGGCAGTCATCGCAACCGCTTGCTGTGGGCGCGACCGGATGGTGCGCTGCTGCATTACGACAAGCGCCACCTGTTTCGCATGGCCGGGGAGCACGAGCATTACACGCCGGGCGATCGCCAGGTCATGTTTGAACTCAACGGCTGGCGTGTACGGCCGCTGATCTGCTATGACCTGCGCTTTCCGGTCTGGAGCCGTGACGCTCAGGACACCGACCTGTTGCTGTACACCGCCAACTGGCCGGGTGCGCGGCGTCTGCACTGGAATCGCTTGCTGCCTGCCAGGGCCATTGAAAACCTGTGCTATGTGGCGGCAGTCAACCGGGTCGGATCGGACGGCAAGGGCTTCGCTTACACTGGTGACAGTCAGGTTCTGGATTTCCAGGGCGAGAGCCTGTTGAGCGTGGGCGAAGCGGACGGAGTGTTCAAGGCGACGCTCAGCGCGGCAGACTTGCATGCCTATCGCACACGGTTTCCAGCCGGGCTGGATGCTGATTCATTTAATATTGAATAAAGGTACTTCAGAATGTTTCTGGTCGGCCGATAGCTTCTCCAGAATTCCTGGAGACCGCCATGACTACCATCAATACATCCACGCTGAACAGTTACTCGAGCTCGTTGACGTTAGCGATTAAACCTACCGAGGCTGAAACAGCCAAGGCCACTGCTGCTGCCGCCACCACGACTACCGAAACAGAGAAAAGCTCTGATCAGGCATCCACCGAAGGTGGCAAGGCCGGTGCGGCGGGTGGCGGCGGCAGCGTGGGTGGCTCCAGCGAGTCGTCTCTCAATCAGACCATCGAGCAAATAAAGCAGCAGATCAAGGACGCTCAGAAACAACTCGCCGAGCAGAAAGCGCAGTTGGCTGCCGCACAAAGCAGCAAAGGCACGGCGGAAGAAAAGGCCCAGAAATCCATGGCGATTCAGGGTCAGATAGCGAGCACCAGTGCCAACCTGCAGACCTTGCAGGCCTCGTTGTTGCAATTGGAGACTGAAGGTGGCGTGAACACCACTGCGTGATCCCTCCTGATGAGCGTCCGAAGTGACGCTCATCATGCCCACTCACAGTGTTGCGTGGGCATTCAGCTGCGTCTGCCTCCGATCAGGCGGCGCAGCGTCCGGCGTTGCCTGTCACTCGTTCACGTTCATGAACTTGCGGGCCCACTCTACGTAGTCTTCAGGCTGCGTATAGGTGTGGGTCAGTTCGGTTGCGCTCATGTTCGATTCGTTGCCCAGGATCTGGCGCTGTTCGCGCAGGCAATCGTAGGTGGCCTTGATCGCGGCGAAGTACGCTGCGTGGCCATGTACGCAGACCCTCACACCCATCTCGGCAAGGCGCGCGTTATCGTGCAGTTCCGGGTTGCCGTACGTCACCAGCATCAGCGGCACGGTCACACCTTCGGATATCTGCGCCAAGTGATCGAAGTCACGAATGCCGACGATGGTAATGCCGTCAGCTCCGGCAGCCTGGTATTGCTGGACCCGGCTGATGGCTTCCTGAACCGGAATGATCGCCGCGTTGGTGCGAGCGAAAATCGACATCTCCGGATCGACACGTGCTTCCAGCGCTGCGCGGATCTTGCCAACACCTTCTGCAGTGGAAATCAGGTCCGTGGATTTGCGTCCGAACTGCGCCGGCAGCAGGGTATCTTCAATCGTCAGTGCAGAAATACCGGCACGTTCCAGTTCGACAACGGTGCGCATGACGTTAAGGGCATTGCCATAACCATGGTCTGCGTCCGCGATGACCGGGAGCTGTGCGACACGGCCGATGCGCGTGGCCTGTTCAACGAATTCACTCAGGGTGATGAGGGCGAAGTCAGGGGCTGCCAGGACTTGCAGCGACGCCACGGAGCCGCCGAGGATGCCTACTTCAAAGCCCAGATCCGCTGCGATTCGCGCTGACATGGGGTCGAACACCGAGGCTGTGTGAAAGCAAGCGTTCGACGAGGTGAGCGCACGGAAGCTGCGGCGCAAATCTTGATGGGAAGCCTTGGGCATAATCGCTCCAAATGTGATTGGATCAGCTCAGCGTACCGAGGCCGATGGTAATTTCAATGCACGGTGGGTCTGCCCGAGCATTCTTTTCGTCCGGAAATCAATGCAATAGTCGTCTTGGTTTTATAGGAAAGGTGCAGCTGGCAGGTAAGTCCGAGCAGGCATCGTCAGCATATGAATTGCTGTTGGATTGGGCGAACTCTGGAGTAAGGGCAGCATGCTACCACAGCATAAATGAAAAAGATTATGCCGAAACAGGCAGGGTCATGCGCGGAATGCAAGAGGCAGGTGCAGCGTGAGGCGGGGGAGGGAAGCGGGCGCTGCGGATGGCGGACCTGCGTCCGCCATCCGGCTGTCAAATCAGGCAGCTTTGGCCTGAGTCTGGCTGAGTGAGCGATTAAGCGCGCTGAACAGGGCGCGGAAGCTCGCCGTGGTGATGTTTTCATCGATGCCCACACCATGCACGGCGCGTTCGCCATTCACGCGCAGCTCAATGTAGGCGGCCGCCTTGGCGGTCGTACCCGAACCGATCGCATGCTCGTTGTAGTCCATGATTTCCACGGCCACTGGCAGACCGGCGACCAGTGCTTCCAGGGCGCCCTTGCCCTTGCCACGCCAGTGCTGGGTTTCGCCGTCGACGTGCACCTCGGCATCTACCGAGCTGTTGCCGTTCTCTTCCTGCAACTTATGGCTGATCAGCGCATAAGGAACGTTGGCTTGCAGGTATTCACGACGCAACAGCGAGTGAATCTGCTCGGCCGTCATCTCCAGGCCCAGGCGATCGGTCTCACCCTGAACCACTTGGCTGAACTCGATCTGCATGCGGCGTGGCAGGGAAATGCCATATTCCTGTTCCAGCAGGTAAGCGATGCCACCTTTGCCTGACTGGCTGTTGACGCGAATCACCGCCTCGTAGCTGCGACCGATGTCGGCCGGGTCGATCGGCAGGTAAGGCACTTCCCACAACTCGCCTTCCTTCTGCTGGGTGAAACCCTTGCGGATCGCATCCTGGTGCGAGCCGGAGAACGCGGTGTGAACCAGGTCGCCAACGTACGGATGACGTGGGTGCACCGGGATCTGGTTGCACTCTTCGACGACCTTGCGCACGCCGTCGATGTCCGAGAAGTCCAGCCCGGGATTGATGCCCTGGGTATAGAGGTTCAGCGCCACGGTGACCAGATCGACGTTACCGGTCCGCTCGCCGTTACCGAACAGGCAGCCCTCGACGCGATCCGCGCCGGCCATCAGGCCCAGCTCGGTAGCCGCAACGCCCGTGCCGCGGTCGTTGTGGGTATGCAGGCTGATCAGCACGCTGTCGCGGCGGGTAATGTTGCGGCCAAACCATTCGATCTGGTCGGCGTAAATGTTGGGTGTCGCCACTTCCACGGTGGCCGGGAGGTTGAGGATCACCTTGTTCTCGGGCGTCGGGTTCCACACCTCGATCACTGCATCACAGACTTCCTTGGCGAATTCCAGCTCGGTCGCACTGAAGGTCTCCGGCGAGTACTGGAAGGTCCACTGGGTTTCCGGCTGCTGTGCTGCGTATTTGACGAACAGCTTGGCGGCGTTGACCGCGATCTCCTTCACCCCGGCCTTGTCCTGATTGAAGACAATGCGGCGGAACGATGGGCAGGTCGCGTTATACAGATGAACGATGGCTTTCTTGGCGCCGCGCAGTGATTCGAAGGTGCGGGCGATCAGGTCTTCGCGAGCCTGGGTCAGTACCTGAATGGTGGTGTCATCCGGGATGTGGCCGTCTTCGATCAGGGTACGCACGAAGTCGAAGTCAGTCTGCGAAGCCGATGGAAAGGATGCCTCGATTTCCTTGACGCCGACGCTGACCAGGGTTTTCCAGAAGCGCAGCTTCTTGGCCGCGTCCATCGGTTCGATCAGCGACTGGTTGCCGTCGCGCAGATCGGAGCTGCACCAGATCGGCACTGCGTCGATGGTCTTCGAAGGCCAGGTACGGTCAGGCAGATCAATGGTCGGGAACGCGCGGTACTTCTTCGACGGGTCTTTGAGCATGGTCATCAGGAAATCCTTTTGTATTCACGGGGCCGGGGTTAGGCGGCCTGCCGTTCTGGATAGATAGCACAGGGAATTGCGAACACAGGGACGGGGCACGGCATGCTAGCCAGGCAGTCGGGCGCTGACCAGGCTGAGGCACCGGTGTTGGCGCAACAGAATAAGGGTTTGAGAGGTTTTCATGAGGCCAACCGTAACCATTGGCATGGATGATGGCAAGCACTTGAAAAAGATTGGAATAAATTCTCGAAAATACGTCGTTGGCGAGTTTTTATAGCGGTATCTGAAGCGTTATGTGCGGGTTATTGTTGTTCGAAAGCGATGTGCGCAAGTGAGGGGGCGTGTGAGCGAGCGCCGTAGCGCTCGCTCACCAACAGGCTTACGGCTGAAACGCGCCGATGAAGATCGCCGGGTCCACGCGTGCATCGTTGAGGCTGACGTTCCAGTGCATGTGCGGCCCGGTTGCGCGACCTGTGGCGCCGACTTTGCCGACCACTCCGCCACGCGGGACGAGGTCGCCGACCTTCACGTCGATCTTCGACATATGGCAAAACATGCTGATGAAGCCTTGCCCGTGATCGACGAATACCGTGTTGCCATTGAAGAAGTAATTGCCGGTCAGGATGACCTTGCCCGCTGCCGGGGATTTGATCGGCGTGCCGGCCGGCACCGCGAAGTCGAGGCCCGAATGCGGGTTGCGCTCTTCGCCATTGAAGAAGCGACGCACGCCGAACTTGCTCGACAACGGGCCATTGACCGGCTTGTCCAGAATCAGGTTGCTTGGCGTGCCTGGGCTGAAACTGCGGTAGGCGCGCAGTTGCTCGGCCAGTTCGCCCTCAATGCGTTTGTTGTCTTCAGGGTTGGGATTGACCTGACGTTTGTTCTTGAGCGTGATGTGCTGTTCCGGGTATTTCTTGATGCCAACGGTGAAGTTGAGCGTGCGCCCGCCGGAGGTGACCTGCTGGGTGCCGGGTTTGACGGTCAAAGGAATGCCGACGATGGCCAGCCAGCGCGTGCCCTGTTCCTTGACCACCAGCACCGGTTTGCCTTGATAGGTGGCGGTCGGTGCCTGGGCGCCTGTGCCCAGATCGACAACCGCCACGCCGCCTGGCACCGGTTTGTCGAGTGCGCGGGTAATAAAGCTGTCGGCGTGGGCGGGCAGACAGAGCAGCAGGGCGAACAGCGGGGCGATAAAACGTAGCATCAGGCAGTCAGTCCAGAAGGGAGAGGGTCACGGGTGTGAGGTGATTGTCTTCGACACGCACGTGCAGTTCGCCTTCGCCGAGCCTGGCGGTAAGCCGTTGGCCGGTCTGCGTCTGTGCAGCGTTACGAATCGCGTGGCCGCGCTCGTCGAGCAGAATGCTGTAACCGCGTCCCAGTGTGGCGAGCGGGCTGACCACGTTGAGGGTCTGCACCTGACTTTGTAATTGAAGCTTGCGCGCCTTGATCTGTTCGCGAATGGCTCTCGGCAGACGCTCGGCCAAGGCATCCAGACGCTGGCGCAAAAAGGCCAGGGTCCGGCCTGGATGCTGGGCAGCAAGGCGGCTTTGCATGTGCGCCAGACGCAGCTGACGTTGATGCATGGTCTGTTCAAGGGCGCGGCGCAGGCGCATGTCCAGGTCATCCAGGCGTTGCGACTGCTGACGCAAGCGCTCGCCAGGGTGGCGCAGACGCCGGGAAATACCCTCGAGACGCAGCCGCTCGCGCATCAGTCGGTCCTGCATGCGGCTGACCAGTCGCCGGTGCAGGTTGTCGACGCGTCGATGCAGGTCGCTGGAATCCGGGGCGAGCAGTTCGGCGGCAGCGGAGGGCGTCGGTGCGCGCACGTCGGCGACAAAGTCGCTGATGGACACATCGGTTTCATGCCCGACAGCGCTGACAATCGGCGTCACGCACGCGTCGATGGCGCGGGCGACGGCTTCTTCGTTGAAGCACCACAGGTCCTCCAGCGAGCCGCCGCCACGGGCCAGGATCAGCGCATCGAAGCCTCTGCTGTCGGCCAGCTTCAGTGCGCGGACAATCTGGTTGATCGCCTCGCGGCCCTGAACGGCGGTGGGAATCAAGGTCAGCTCGACCCGCGGCGCGCGACGACGGAACACGCTGATGATGTCGCGGATCACCGCACCGGTCGGTGAGCTGATGATCCCGATACGTTGCGGGTGCAGCGGCAGAGCGACCTTGCGCTCGGCGCTGAACAGGCCTTCGTCGCTGAGCTTGGCTTTCAGCGCATCGAACGCCAGGCGCAATGCACCGTCACCGGCAGGTTCCACCGTATCGAGAATCAACTGATAGTCGCCGCGGCCTTCAAACAGCGATACCTTACCGCGCACCTTGACCTGCAAGCCGTCCTTGAGCGCCTGACGCACCCGCGCCGCGCTCTGCCGGAACAAGGCGCAGCGGACCTGCGCGCCGGAGTCCTTCAACGTGAAGTACACATGGCCCGAGGCCGGGCGCGAGAGGTTGGAGATCTCGCCTTCGACCCAGATGCTGCTGAATACGTCTTCCAGCAGCACGCGGGCGCGGCCGTTGAGCTGGCTGACAGTAAGGACTTCCCGGTCGAGGCCGAGTCTTGCGAAAGGGTCTTTGATCATGTCGGGCATCATAATGGCAATGCCGGTCTGGCGCACAGGTCTGTCTCGTCGGTAAAGGCAGGATTGCTTCTTGACCTGAATGGCCAGCCCATTAAGCTGCG
Source organism: Pseudomonas sp. MEJ108 (assembly GCF_030208985.1). Taxonomy (NCBI): domain Bacteria; kingdom Pseudomonadati; phylum Pseudomonadota; class Gammaproteobacteria; order Pseudomonadales; family Pseudomonadaceae; genus Pseudomonas; species Pseudomonas sp. MEJ108. The sequence goes on along the minus strand of NZ_JARVSW010000026.1, from coordinate 24,108 downwards.
GCCTCGAACAGCTTTAAGCGACGCTCCGTTATGAACACCCAAAGCATCATCGTCCCGCAAATCTCCACCTTTCCCGGGCACGAGGCCAGAGCGCGGCTCATTCTGCGCTGGCTGGTCAAGCTCGATGTGGTCGAGCCGGAGCTGACCACGTGCGGACGCACCTATAACAAGATGGCCTACGCAGTAGCACCGGGGGCGAAGCGGGTGGTGAAGAAGCCCGATGCGCTGCCGTTCGGGCAGGTCGTCAACGGCCTTGAGGTCGTCACCAAGCGCTGCATCTATACCCCGCTGAACGACTTTGCCGAAGAGGCCGGTTGCCCGGAGTGTCGCCGTGAAGTGGGGGAGGCGCTGTTCGACAGCCTGGAAGACTGGATGCCCGGTCACACCGATAATTTCACCTGCCCCGAATGCCGCCACGAAGATGACATCAACGGCTTTCTTTTTCTCGACGCCTGCGGGTTTTCCAACCTCGGTTTCATCTTCAACAACTGGCTGGATGCGTCGTTCACGCAGACCTTTCTGGACGACTTCGCCGAACGTCTGGATCGCCCGGTCTCCTGCGTTAATGTGCGTCTATAAACAGCTTTGATAATAGGCTGAGGTTTACATTGAGCCGGGCGGGGTCTGTGGGTATAATGGCGCGCTTCCAATTTCCCGCCCGGGAGCCCCCGCGATGCTGCGTATCAGTCAAGAAGCCCTTACATTCGACGACATTCTCCTTGTGCCCGGTTATTCCGAGGTACTCCCTAACGAAGTCAGTCTGAAAACCCGTTTGACCCGTGGCATCGAGCTGAATATACCTTTGGTCTCTGCTGCAATGGATACAGTCACCGAGGCCCGTCTGGCAATTGCCATGGCCCAGGAAGGCGGTATCGGTATCATCCACAAGAACATGACCGTCGAGCAGCAGGCTGCCGAAGTGCGCAAGGTCAAGAAGTTCGAGGCCGGTGTCGTCAAGGACCCGATCACGATCGAAGCCGACGCCACTGTCCGCGATCTGTTCGAACTCACCCGCATGCACAACATTTCCGGCGTACCGGTCCTGCACAATGGCGACCTGGTCGGCATCGTGACGTCCCGTGACGTACGCTTCGAAAATCGTCTTGATGTCCCTGTCCGCGAAGTGATGACGCCCAAAGAGCGTCTGGTCACCGTGCGTGAAGGCGCCGACAAGAACGAAGTGCGTGAACTGCTGCACAAGCACCGTCTTGAAAAAGTCCTGATCGTGGATGCCAATTTCGCGCTCAAGGGCATGATGACCGTCAAGGACATCGAAAAAGCCAAGGCTTACCCGCTGGCCAGCAAGGACGATCAGGCTCGCCTGCGTGTCGGCGCTGCAGTCGGTACTGGCAAGGACACCGCCGAACGTGTCACCGCACTGGTCGCGGCTGGCGTTGACGTTGTTGTCGTCGATACCGCTCACGGCCATTCCAAAGGCGTGATCGACCGCGTCCGCTGGGTCAAGGAAAACTTCCCTCAGGTACAGGTCATCGGCGGCAACATCGCCACCGGCGAAGCGGCCAGGGCACTGGTTGCCGCAGGCGCCGATGCAGTCAAGGTCGGTATCGGCCCGGGCTCCATCTGCACCACGCGTATCGTTGCCGGTGTCGGCGTGCCGCAGATCAGCGCCATCGCCAACGTCTCCGCTGCCCTTGAAGGCACTGGCGTGCCGATGATCGCCGACGGCGGTATCCGCTTCTCCGGTGACCTGTCCAAGGCCATCGTGGCTGGCGCCTCCTGTGTGATGATGGGCTCGATGTTCGCCGGTACTGAAGAAGCGCCAGGCGAGATCGAACTGTTCCAGGGCCGTTCCTACAAGGCCTATCGCGGCATGGGCTCGCTGGGTGCGATGTCCCAGGCGCAAGGCTCTTCCGATCGCTACTTCCAGGATTCGTCCGCCGGTGCCGAGAAGCTGGTGCCGGAAGGTATCGAAGGCCGTGTGGCCTATAAAGGTCCGCTGTCGGCCATCATCCATCAGTTGATGGGCGGCCTGCGTTCCTCCATGGGTTACACGGGCAGTGCCGACATCGAACAGATGCGCACCAAGCCCGAGTTCGTTCGCATCACCGGCGCCGGTATGGCTGAGTCCCACGTCCATGACGTGCAGATCACCAAGGAAGCGCCGAACTATCGCGTCGGCTAAAGCCTCCAGCTTCAAGCCCCAAGCAATCAGCTACAAGCGGTAGTTACGCACATGTAACTACCGCATTGATTCCGACAACTTGCCGCTTGCAGCGTATAGCTTGCAGCTGCTCAGAGAGTTTCCATGGCCCTCGACATTCACGCCCACCGTATCCTGATCCTCGACTTCGGTTCCCAGTACACCCAGCTGATCGCCCGCCGCGTGCGCGAAATCGGCGTGTATTGCGAGCTGCATCCGTTTGACATGGACGACGAAGCGATTCGCGAATTCGCTCCAAAAGGCGTGATCCTCGCCGGCGGCCCCGAGTCCGTACACGAAGCCGACAGCCCGCGCTGCCCGCAAGCGGTATTTGACCTGGGTGTGCCGGTTTTCGGTATCTGCTACGGCATGCAGACCATGGCCGAGCAGTTGGGCGGCAAGGTTGCCGGTTCCGAGCTGCGCGAGTTCGGCTACGCTCGCGTTGACGTAGTCGGCAAAAGCCGTCTGCTTGATGGTATCGAAGACCATATCGACGCCGACGGCCTGTTTGGCCTCGACGTATGGATGAGTCACGGTGACAAGGTCACCAAACTGCCGGAAAACTTCCACATTCTGGCCAGCACCCCGAGCTGCCCGATTGCCGGTATGGCTGACGACGCTCGCGGTTACTACGGCGTGCAGTTCCACCCGGAAGTGACCCACACCAAGCAGGGCGGTCGCATCCTGTCGCGCTTCATCCTCGACATCTGCGGCTGTGAAGCACTGTGGACCCCTTCGAAGATTGCTGAAGACGCTATCGCTCAGGTTCGCGCTCAGGTCGGTACTGACAACGTGTTGCTGGGCCTGTCCGGCGGCGTTGACTCTTCTGTCGTTGCCGCGTTGCTGCACAAGGCCATCGGCGATCAACTGACCTGCGTATTCGTCGACAACGGCCTGCTGCGCCTGCATGAAGGCGAGCAAGTGATGGCCATGTTCGCCGAGAACATGGGCGTCAAGGTGATCCGCGCCAACGCCGAAGAGCAGTTCCTGAACAACCTGGCAGGCGAGAGCGATCCAGAGAAGAAGCGCAAGATCATCGGCCGCACCTTCATCGACGTGTTCGATGCCGAGTCCTGCAAGCTGGACAACATCAAGTACCTGGCGCAAGGCACCATCTACCCGGACGTCATCGAGTCGGCTGGCGCGAAAAGCGGCAAGGCCCACGTCATCAAGTCGCACCACAACGTGGGCGGCCTGCCGGAAGAAATGAACCTCAAGCTGGTCGAGCCACTGCGCGAGCTGTTCAAGGACGAAGTCCGCCGCCTGGGCCTCGAACTCGGCCTGCCCTACGACATGGTCTACCGCCACCCATTCCCAGGCCCAGGCCTGGGCGTGCGCATCCTCGGCGAAGTGAAGAAGGAATACGCCGACCTCCTGCGTCGTGCCGACCACATCTTCATCGAAGAACTGCGCAAGGCCGACTGGTACCACAAGGTTAGCCAGGCATTCGTAGTGTTCCAGCCGGTCAAATCAGTCGGCGTGGTCGGCGACGGCCGCCGCTACGCCTGGGTCGTTGCGCTACGCGCTGTCGAAACCATCGACTTCATGACCGCTCGCTGGGCACACCTGCCTTATGAGTTGCTGGAGACGGTGAGCGGCCGGATCATCAACGAGATCGAAGGGATCTCGCGGGTGACTTACGACGTGTCGAGCAAGCCGCCGGCTACTATTGAGTGGGAGTGAGCCTACGCCTGCGATGGGCCCTGCGCTGACTAACAGAAACGCCCGCTGAGTTGCGGGCGTTTTGCATTCGTCACCGCCCGAAATTGGCACATGTGTGTAAAGGCTGCTCAACACGGTCGCAGCCTCGAGGCTGAGATGCGAGGCATTTTTGGATATATCGGTGAAACCACCAGGCCGGGTCAGGCTGGGCAAACGGCGTACGCGCAATAGGCAGCTCGGTGTATCTTGCCTCCCAGTGTGCTACCGTAGGGACAGAAGATTATCGAACCGTTTGGGGTACTAAAGTCATGAGCCACAAGCTGGACACCTATGGCGTATCCATAGTAGAGAGGCCTAAAGTTAAAGCCATCAAGAAGCTGGACTTGGGTGGCGACTCGGGTAAGCAGATCGTTTATTCAGAAACCAAGCTCGTTCTCAGGACTCACAAGAAGACCTTTCAGAAGTTGGCTGACATGTAATGGAATTGATCTTTTTTCCATTTGAACGTGTTATTGAAATAAATACTCAAATCTTGACTACCGAGCCCGGCATGAAGGGGATAGTGAATATCCCGACCTTGCAAGGAGCTCTGGCACGAATCGATAATGCGATCGCTTATAATGGCCTTGACGATGTATTTGAAATTGCCGCTAAGTACACTGCCAGCATCGCGCAAGGCCACGCACTGCCTGATGCGAACAAGCGTACCGGGCTTGCAGTCGGCTTGGAGTACCTTTCGCTTAATGATTATGAAATTACTTTAGATAATGATTTGATAGCGGATGCCGTTAGGGATTTGGTTATCGGCGATATCAATGAGCATGACTTTGCTGATATTCTCTACTCTTGCTTCATCGCTTCTCAACACCAGGTTTAGCACCTGGAAGGCCTGTCAAATCCGCCAGCTCGATTAGGCGTATTCATGATTAGGCGACAGCGAAGTGTTCCAGGCTGATACATCATATTTAGTTGAGCTATTGGCTAAAGTTGCGCGTGGTAGTCATTAAAACTAATGCCCGCCGGTCCCGGAGCGTCAGTTACCGACTGCCATTGCTGTGAAGGATGTTGGCTTGGCCCCATGGGTAGTACTTTTGGTCCTCATGGTACTGTTCATGAGGCCGTCAAATAGGTCGGTTTTATCCTATTGATTCATATGGGTTTTCGTCGTCTGTTGATAACTGAGTGGGAATGATTGGACGTCCGGCATTGTCCGGCACCAACTAGCAAGAAATGCCCTGGAGCCCGCGTAATTGCGGGCTTTTGGCTTTTTGAGCCTGGCAAATTCTGGCAGCTTTGTGCATCGCCAAGCACCGTGTTTATGTGGCGTGATCTCTCAAACAGCCCCTCGCCACACTTCGCGCTGGCATCAATCTGTTTAGCAATGCCAGAATGGCACCGACCACCCGAATCAATGAATTCGGATTTTTACGGCACGGATGCGTACAGGCGGTGATCAAGCCTGTTTAAGGGATTTATGGTTTCCATCTATGTACGTGGCGAGGACAAGACCCGGCAGATCAGCGGCTGGGATATAAAACCAGATGGCAAGGGCGAGTTCACCCTGACGTGCCACTACCCCTCTCAAAAAACTTATTCCCGCCCGCTGAGTGAGTGCAGGGTCGTGCCTACCCTGGAATTGAAGGACATGCTTCTTCTGAGAAAAGGAAGCTCGGAATTCAACCCCGTCGATACGGTGGAGATATACGGTGAGAAACACGCCCTCGTTCAATATCCGGGAAAACCGAAAAAATACCTGTTCAACATGGACAACATCGATTTCGTTTCCCCGACCTCGATCACTGATGAGCCCGTATTCACTTATTTTCGATCAGTGGCCGCAGCCAGGGTCAGCACTGCCGCTGCCGGTGATAAAAAGGGCATAGCCGAAAATATTGACCGCCAAATGGGCACACTTTCATTGTCCCCGACCACGGCGCTGCATGCCTACTGCAAAGGGCAGCATGGAACGCTGGAGTCGTCAGGCAATTTTATCTTTCCTTTCGGCCTCAACGAAAGTCAGCTCCAGGCGGTGGAGCAAGCGTTCCTTTCACAGATAAGCGTGATTGAAGGTCCTCCCGGCACGGGCAAGACGCAGACTATCCTGAACATCATTGCCAACATCCTTTTGCAGGGAAAAACAGTGGCGGTGGTGTCCAACAACAACTCTGCAGTCGAGAATGTTTATGAAAAGCTAGGGAAGTGTGGCCTGGATTATCTGGTCGCGAGACTGGGTAAAAACGACAATCAGAAGGAGTTTTTTGCTAACCGTCCTTCTCGTCCTTCCACAGATCCTTCACCAGCGCCTGCCATTGAGCATATCCAGACTGTGCTGCAACAGCTGAAAAGCTACCTGGGCGCTCGTAACGCAGTGGCGCAGTTGCAGATCGATATTAACGAGCTAGAGATAGAACGGCGCTACCTTAAAGAGTGGCAGCGGGATAACGGTGTGGTCGGTCCTTCTCTGGACAGATATAAACTGTCGTCCCAAAAGACGACGGACTTGATGGCTTACCTTGAGCAGCTTTCGAGCGAGCGCATAAGAATCAAGGACCGTATCGAGCTCTTGTTCAATTTCAGAATTCTGCGCACCCGCCCCTTCGATAACTGGGACAAGCGCATGTCTGCCTTCTACAGCCTGCAGCTCCATTATTACGACAAGGTCTTGCAAGGTAAGAAGGCAGAGTTGGCAGCCTATGAAGAGGCGTTGCGCGTCGGTAACTTCAAGGCGCTGCTGGAGGAGTTGACCACTTCTTCCATGCTTCACCTGAAACACCACCTGCATCGTCATATCTCTGATGACGATACCTTCGACACCACTTACAGAAAGCGGCTTGATGCGTTTCTGAAGCGCTACCCGGTCATTGGCAGCGGTACGCATTCAATCGTCAACTCCCTTGGCGGCAAGGCTGTTCTCGATTACGTGATTATCGACGAGGCTTCGCAACAGGACATTGTCCCAGGTGTACTGGCGCTCAGTTGTGCGAAAAACCTGATCATCGTGGGGGACAGGAAGCAACTTGCACACATCCCGGAAAAACTCGGGCTGGAAGCGCCCGCGCCCTGGTATGACTGTGAGAAGTACAGCCTTTTGGACTCATGCGTCAGTGTGTTCGGCAACTCGACCCCGATGACGTTGCTCAAAGAGCACTATCGGTGTCATCCCCGGATTATTCAGTTCTGCAATCAGCAGTTTTACGATAATCAGCTCGTGCCGATGACAATAGACAATGGCGAAAAGCCGTTGACGCTGCTGGTGACTGCCAAGGGAAATCACACGCGCAACAATTCCAATCTCAGAGAGCTCGACTCTCTATTGGCAGTGCTTGAGGGTGACGGGGAAAGCCTCTGGGAGGGCGAAGATGGCAGAGGGTTCATTGCCCCCTTCAAGAATCAGGCGATGCTTTCAGGTTCCTGTCTGCCAGCTGATTTCGTCAGAGCCACCGTGCATAAATTTCAGGGCAGGGAGTGCGACGAAATCGTTTTTTCTACTGTGCTGGACAAGTACAAAAGCCCGGAGCGCCTGAGTTTTGTAGATGATGCGCGTATGGTTAATGTGGCGGTATCCAGAGCCAAGAACAGGTTTACGCTGGTTACAGGCGACAATGTTTTCAAAACCAGCAACGGGCATATCGCTGCGCTGATCCGCTATATGGAATATTACGCAGAAGACGGGCAGGTCCATCGAGCGCCTGTTATCTCGGCATTCGATCTGCTCTATAAAGAGTACGACCGATCACTTGAGCGCCTCAATAAAAGGCTCAATCCCAATGACTCGTTATTCAAGTCCGAACAGATCGCGGCGCAGATACTTCGCGAGGCATTGGCTCAGGAACCCCGCCGAGGGATTATGTTCCACCGTGAGATCCGGCTGATGCAACTGGCATCGGTGGCCCGCGCAACCTTTACGGAGAGAGAGCTGGAGTTTATGAGAAACGCTGCGCGATGCGATTTCGTGCTCTATTTCAAGGTGGGTAGGACCCCATTGGGCGTGATTGAAGTCGATGGTGGTCACCATGACGATCCGTTACAGATTGAACGAGACGCTGTAAAAAGCAGCATTCTGGAAAAGTGCGGCATTCCTTTGCTCCGTCTACGCACTATCGAGAGCCATATTGAAGAAAAGGTCGCGGCGTTTGTGGATCAATGGACGCCGCCTGCTCCAGATAAAAGTCTTAGAGTTTCGCCGGGTTGAAGCGAAGTCGACCTTGTATCGAGACTGCTAATTACTCTTCTGAAGATGTTATGGTTGGCGGCAGAGCGGCAACAGCGGTGCCGGCTCATCGCCCGCATTCTGCTAACTATCTACGCCCTGAAAAGGGGAGCTACTTGGTGCAAACATCGTTCTGCATCGCCATTGTCGAATAAGCCGTGGCACGTAATACTTGCCTGTCGACTATCGCCGAGCAAAGGGACGTATCAGCGTGTTTGATGTACTGATTGAAGCGATTTTTCGCGCCATTTGCTTTCCTGTTGGCTGGCCCATCGTGAAGCTTCTCACGCGAGGTAAATATCCATCGAAGGGTTCCTGGTTTGCCTATACACCGGAGTCCGAGTGGACTTCTGCGGTGGGGTTCACCGTTCTGATGATCGCGACGATGGCAGCCATGAAACAATTCATTTTTCCATAGCGCGCCGACAGCACCGTTCGCAGGCGTGATCACCGGACGCTTACGGCCAGGTGGCCTGAGCGACCCGCATAAAGTTGCCGCCAAAAATGCCGTCGATCTGCGCGGCATCATAGCCACGCTGTAGCAATGCCTCTGCCACCAGCCCCAGCGCTTCCGGTTGCAGTTGACGATGTCCAGTGATGGCGCCATAGAATTCTTCGGGCCACCAATCCTCTTCGTTCACGTCCTCGGACAAATCCTTAACATCAGGATGCAGCTCGGTGTCGAGGCCCAGGCCGATATGCGCCGTCCCCGCTCGCTCGGCCAGATAATCGATTTGGCGCACGAAGGCTTCGACCGACGCCTGCGGATCGCCCAGGAAAATACCCAGACCGGTTAGCCCGATCACACCACCCGATTCAACACAGGCCATGATCTGCTCGTCATCCACCGTGCGTGGATGGTCATACACAGCCTTGATATTAGTGTGTGAAAAAATAACCGGCCGCTGTGACAGCTCGATTATTTCCATACTTGCGCGCTTGCTGGTATGAGAGCAATCCATCACGATACCCGCAGCATTGATCGCCGCCACGACCTCGCGTCCCAGAGGGGTCAATCCCATGCCGCTGCCGTGGCAACCGCCCGCACAGCTGTTGTCGCGGTTGTACGCCAAGAGCATCTGGCGTACGCCGAGGTCGGCATACAAACGGACCATTGCCGGGTCTTGCAGCAGCATGTCAGAGCCTTCCAGATCGAAAGACACCGCCAGCTTTCCCTGCTCTCGGGCGCTGTGCAGGTCGGCAAGGGTACCGGCCTGCATCATCTTTTCTGGATGTTCGACCAGCCATTGGCGAAAGCCTGCGATGACCTGCATCACATTGCCGACCGGGGTCATGTCCATGCCCACATTGATCGAGACGTGGTGAAAGCCGTTGTCGCGGTAGCGCAGCAGCGCAGACATGTCCTGGTTGGGCAGCAACGGCAGGCAGGCATGGGCCTCCCAACGAATGGCACCGGGGGTAGGCGTAGGCACGGTATTTGAGTTCATCGCACAACTCCGGGATTCGTGGGGCGGGTATCAGCAGGCTCTCTAAAACTACCTAAGGTGAGCAAGTCGGTACATTGGGCAATCCGCAAAATACCTCATTTGAAACTGGCTTGAAGTTCGAGGAAAATCCGCTCAAAGGTAACCCAAGCCCCAACGTCGACGCAGGGCGCGCCCAGCAAAAAGATTCGATATTCACATCCCCAAAAACCAAGGACCCCATTCATGAAATCCCGATTTTCTTTCAGTTCATCCTTCCTGATCATGTTGTCGCTGACAGGATGCGCAGCGACTATGGATGCTGCAAAGCACGATCAGCCTGGGGAAAGCGCGCTTTACGGTAGCTGGCATGTTGCAGGTGTAGCGGTATCCGACTCGGGCGTGCAGGCACTGGGGGATGATGATCCGAGTTTTATGGGGCGACGTCTCAGTTTCAGTCACGACCAGCTTGCATGGAAAGCGTCCACAGACTCCACGGAAGATGTGTGCAAGGGGCCTGTTTTTCATAAGCTTCCGGCGATGAGTGGAGCTGAACTGGAGCCGCAACTCCATAAGCTTGGCATCGAAAAAGCTGTGCGCTATAGCGTTGAATGCAAATCTGGGAGCTGGGGTCCTTTTGACAAAGAAACTCCGGCATTTTTCCTGGCACAGGACGGGTCGTTAGCTCTTTCCTGGTATGACGGCGGACTGCTGAAGCTCGTGCGAGACTGATCACGCACGGACCCTTCGCATAGCGCTGTGAAGGGTCTCCTAAAAACGAAACCCGCGTTGTAATCAGATGCAGCCGTAAATCCACCAGCCACCTGAAAAGCTCACTGGACCCATGACGCCAAAGGTCCCGGTGAGCAAGAATATCGCTGTCGATACTTGCCTGACCGTTCGTGCGTCCGGATCGTAAATAGTGCTCATCTCGGCCAGTAATCCTTTGGTGTGTCATCCAGCAGCTTGTCCTGGCCGACTCTGGGCGTGCAGCATTGCGCATTGCGCATCGCGCGAGCAGGTCGACCGCTGTAACTGTACTAGGCTATGACGGCTACTCCATGGGCACCAGCTAGATCAGGTCCAAAAACCACAACATCCCCGGTGGCGAATATAAACGCTGGCCCTCCGCACACATTATGACCTGAAGCCACTTGCCCACTAACCCCAAACCGCGGCGACTCCATTTATGTTCAAACGCATTCTGTCCGCCCTCAGCGGCAAGAAATCTCAAGCTTCAACAGATAACTCGCCTGCTGATACAACGCCGCCAGAAGCTCACGACGGCGAGTTAATCACTGCCTACGACAGTTACGGACGCGAGATAAAGATCACTCGGAGCGAGTGGCGCGAGAAGGTGTTCCTGCCCAATCTGAAACAGCAGTGGGGTGATGCTGACGAGCTCTACAACCTAATCGTTTCGGGGCTGAACGATGGATTTGCGACTGACCTGATGTCTGCCGCCGAACGACTGGTCGAGATCGACGCTAATCCCGAGCGCAGCCATGTGGTGAATGGCATCGTGCTGATGCATAACGCGCGGCTCGATGCAGCAGAGGCCTCGCTACGCGAAGGGCTGGCTAAAGTCGGCGTGTCGGGAATCATCCTGACCAATCTGGCCAAGGTGTTTGCCGAGCGTGGTGAGCAATCAGGTGCAGAGGCGACGCTTTGGCAGGCGGTTGAAGCCGATCCGAATCAGGAAAACGGCCTGTTGTGGTGGCTGAGCATTCAGCAGGAGCGGGGTGGTGAGGCCGCCTATCTCGATGCTCTACGCACTGTAGCGGCGTTGCCGGGCAGTTGGCGTGCGCAGTTGTGGATGGCGCGGCATTACCTGCAGCAGCAGAACGTCGCGCAGGCGCGTGTGTTGTATGAGGAGGTACTGGCAGGAGGTCATTTCGACCGCAGTGCCTTGCAGATGATATCGGGCGACTTGGGCAACAATGGCCACATCCCGCTGATCATTGAGCTTGTCGGGCCTGCTTATGATGAGCACAAACATGATTCGACGGCAGGTCTCAACTTGCTGCGTGCCTATCAGGAGCTTGGCAGGGTGGATGAAGGCGAAGCGTTGCTTACTCGCTTGTATGCACTCGGCTTTGCGCCAATCAAAAGTCACCTTGACCAGTTTGCGCATGCTTTCGAGGACGTGCGCAGGCAGGAAGACAAAGGCATTCCGATTGACCCTGCCAGCGTGACGATCAATACCTTGGCGCTGAACAAGCCGGTCTGGCACTACGGTTTGCGCAATGCTGACTGGCTCTTCGCGCAAAAACCGGAAGGTGCGCCAGAAATCGGTTTCTTCGCCTTGTCCAAAATCATGGAGAAAGCAGAGCCTGCCGAATCGCAGCGCGAGGATGATGTGGGGCGCTATACGCGTGCCATTCCTCTTTACCTGGCGGAGTCGCTTCACTATTGGCATGACTATGTAGCCAATTGCTATGTTCAGGTCGCGGAGGGTGCGGGGCCGGTTGTATCGGGGGTTGAGGTCGACGGCAACACACTGTTCGATATCGTCCCGCCAACGACGAAGTATTTCGTGACGGGCGAAGTGGGTTGTTCGGGTGAGGGCGATCAGGCCCAGTGGCGGATTTCACTGAGCCTATGGAATTGTGCGACTCGCACCCGGCAAACCGTTGAAAGCGGTAGTGCAGGCAAGGCAGAACTTGGTGCGCTGGTACTTGATCTTCAACAGCGCTTGCTGGTCGGTATCGGACTCAAGCGCGAGCAGCCACTGGATGTTTTTTACCAGCAGCCCACCGCCGAAGTACTGCCGGTGTATCTGACCCAGTTGGGCCAATCATTCATGCTGACGTTGCTTGCGAACGACCATTTGCCCAAGTCATCAATGTGGGGTGAGCGGGCCATGCTCGAGTGGCCTCTGAATATGGCGCTCCAGTGGCCTGAGATGGAGACCGCAAAACTGATGTACATCTCCGGGCTGGGAAAGGCGTTCGGTTACAAGTCGGAGACAGTGGTCGAGCACAAGCAACGAAGCCTGCAAGTGCTGAGCGAACTGGAGCGGGCAAACAGCCCGGCATGGCGCCTTGCACCGTTGGTATGGAAAGTGTTCGGCATGCAGGCAGAGCTGGAGGATTACCGCGCCAATCTACCGCCTGATGTAGAGCCGGCCTATATCGAATGGCTGGAGCGGGTGAGCCAGGCATAGCGGTTGATCGATGCAAAAAGCCGGAGCGGGCGTCACTGCCTTGCCCGGCTTTTTTACGCCTCGGCTTCAGTTCGTGGTATCCACCCTTATCTTTACGCAAATGCAGGTGTATCGTATTCGCCCCTCGCATTTGCTCGCAGATGCGCTCAGTCGTTGTTTTCGAGGTTGCGCCGTTCATGTCCTTTACCCGTCGTCAAATCCTTACAGGCATCGCCGGTCTGGCCGTAGTCGGCCTTGGCGCGGGTGGGGCTTCGCGTTACTGGATGGGGCGTCGCGAGTCTGAAGCGGGATCGGACTTCGTGCTGATCGCCGCTCCGCTGGATGTGGAACTGGTGGCGGGCCACAAAACGCCAGCCTGGGCCTTTGGCGGTTCTGCTCCGGGTACGGAGTTGCGCGTGCGCCAAGGTGAGTGGCTGCGGCTGCGCTTCATCAATCAGTTGCCGGTCGAGACGACCATTCATTGGCATGGCATCAGGTTGCCGCTGGAGATGGATGGCGTGCCTTATGTGTCGCAGTTGCCGGTCAAACCGGGTGAATACTTCGATTACAAATTCCGTGTGCCGGACGCGGGTAGCTACTGGTATCACCCGCATGTCAGCAGCAGTGAAGAGCTGGGCCGCGGGCTGGTCGGGCCGCTGATTGTCGAAGAACGCGAGCCGACCGGTTTTGCCTATGAGCGCACGGTCAGCCTGAAAAGCTGGCACGTGGACGAGCAGGGCGCCTTTACCGAGTTCAGTGTGTTGCGTGAAGCGGCACGGGAGGGCACGGCGGGGCGGCTTTCAACGCTGAACGGTATTCCGCAGGCGGTGATTGAGTTGCCTGCCGGGCAGATCACTCGCGTGCGCTTGCTCAATCTCGACAACACCGTGACCTATCGACTCAACCTGCCGGACGCCGAAGCGCAGATCTATGCGCTGGATGGCAACCCGGTGAAGCCGCGTCCCTTTGGCGACGAATACTGGCTGGGGCCGGGCATGCGCATTTGTCTGGCAATCAAGGCTCCGCCGGTGGGCGAGGAAATCTCGCTGCGTAACGGTCCGGTGCGCCTGGGGACGTTCCGCTCGGTCGCCAATAACGACGCGCCTGGCCAGTGGCCGCCCGAGCTGCCGGCCAATCCGGTGGCTGAGCCTGATATGGCTAACGCCGAAAAGATCAATTTCAACTTCGAGTGGGTGGGCTCGATGTCGGTCAACACCGACAATGGCAAACCGCCCAGCCTGTGGCAGATCAACGGCGAAGCGTGGGACATTACCGACAAGACCTGCGCCGATCGGCCTATCGCCAGGTTGAAGCTGGGCAAGAGCTATATCTTCGAGTTGAAGAACATGACTCAGTATCAGCACCCGATTCACTTGCACGGCATGAGTTTCAAGGTAATCGCCTCCAATCGGCGCAAGATCATCCCGTACTTTACCGACACCTTCTTGCTGGGTCGCAACGAGCGGGCGCGGGTTGCATTGGTTGCCGATAACCCTGGCGTATGGATGTTCCATTGCCACGTGATCGATCACATGGAAACCGGCCTGATGGCCGCCATCGAGGTGGCATGATGCGGCAACCGCAGATCATCGACCGCAGCAAGGATCAGTACTTCATGCACGAGGCGCTGGCGCTCGCCGCGCAAGGCGCGCTGTTGGGTGAGGTGCCTGTCGGGGCAGTGGTGGTGCAGAACGGCGAGATCGTCGGTCGCGGTTACAACTGCCCGATCAGCGGCAGCGACCCGAGCGCGCATGCCGAGATGGTCGCGATTCGTGACGCCGCCAAGGCGCTGGACAATTATCGCCTGCCGGGCAGCACGCTCTACGTGACGCTGGAGCCGTGCAGCATGTGCGCGGGGCTGATCGTGCACTCACGGGTGGCGCGTGTGGTCTACGGGGCGCTCGAACCCAAGGCGGGCATCGTGCAGAGCCAGGGGCAGTTTTTCAGTCAGGCATTTCTCAATCACCGCGTACTGTTCGAAGGCGGGGTGCTGGGCGAGGAGTGCGGGACGATGCTGAGCGAGTTTTTCAGAATGCGCCGGGCAGCCAAGGACGCTGACAAAGGCCAGGGCAACGTTTAGAGCGGAGATTCGTCCGTGCTGCTGGACGAGGGGACGGGAGAGGCTGGCGGGACGGGCGGTTGGGTCTTGTCGACGCCAGGAACATGCAGGTTGCCATCGGCGACCTGACTGCCTTCAAGCTGGGGCTGCGTCACCCAGGTCAGAATGTCGTAATAACGGCGAATGTTGGCCACGAAATGCACCGGCTCACCGCCTCGGGCGTAGCCGTAACGCGTTTTGCTGTACCACTTCTTCTGTGCCAGACGCGGCAGCATTTTTTTAACGTCGAGCCATTTATCAGGATTCAGCCCCTCGTTCTGGGCCAATTTGCGCGCATCTTCGAGGTGACCGCTGCCAATGTTGTAGGAAGCGAGAGCTAGCCACGTGCGATCCGGCTCTTTAATCGAATCGTCCAGCTGATCCTTTATGTAGGCAAAGTACTTTGCCCCGCCCTGAATGCTCTGGCGCGCATCCAGCCTGTTGGACACGCCCATGGCTTGCGCGGTGTTCTGGGTGAGCATCATCAGGCCGCGCACGCCGGTTTTCGAGGTCACGGTCGGCTGCCACATCGATTCCTGATAGCCGATGGCGGCCAGCAGTCTCCAGTCGACCTGTTCTTTCTTGGCCGATGTCTGGAAGTGCTTCTCGTATTTGGGCAGGCGTTCCTGAAGGTGCTGGGCAAAGGTGTAGGCACCGACATAGCCGAGCACGTCGACGTGGCCGTAGTAACGGTCCTTCAGGCGTTGCAGGGTGCCGTTCTTTTCGACCTTGTCGAGGTAGGCGTTGATTTCGTTGAGCAGGCTGTTGTCTTCACCCGGCGCGACGGCCCAGCGCTGTGCACGGGCTTCGCCCAGGTCAAAGGCTACGCGTACATTGGGGAAGTAGACCTGGTTCATTGCCAGCTCATTGGAGTCGACCAGGGTCAGGTCGATCTGGCCTTCGTCGACCATGCGCAGGAGATCAACGACCTCGACCGCGTCCGATTCTTCATATTGAATGCCGGGATTCTGCGCCTTGAGCGCCGCCAGTTGCTCGGCATGCGCGCTGCCTTTGAGCACCACGATGCGTTTGCCCACCAGATCGCCGGGATCAGTCGGTCGCGACTGGCCGTTGCGATAGACCACCTGAGGGGTGACTTCCAGATAAGAGTGCGAGAAACGCGCCTGTTGCTTGCGCAGTGGCGTTTCAATCAGGCCGGCTGCACCGAGTACCGGACCGCCCGGTTTGTTCATCTGGTCGAAAAGATCGTCCAGATTGTCAGCTGTTTCTATCTTCAGTTCGACGCCCAGATCATCGGCAAAGCGCTTGACCAGCTCGTATTCGAAGCCGGTTTCACCGTTGCGATCCTGGAAATAAGTCGCCGGACTGTTGCGGGTGATCACCCGCAGTACGCCGTCCTCCTTGACTCGCTCCAGTGTGGTGGGTTTTTCCACACAGGCGCCGAGCATCAGGAAGAGTCCGGTTGCGATGAGCCATTTGGCGCAACGTGGGCGGAAATCTGGTTTGAAGAACATCGGTGCAGTATACGCAAAGCGCACCGGGCGCCATATCTCGACAGTGAAGCTTGCGTCTGATAGGCGAGTGGCTTTTAAGGGCATTTCCGGAGTTTTTTTGCCTGGGGCGACATTCGGGCGCAGCGGATGCCGCCGTTTTGGGTGATCAAATGCCCGGTTTAGGCTAGAATACGCGGCCTCAAAGCACACCCCCTTCTCGAGGCTGTCCCGAAGATGTTGATCCTGCGCGGTGCTCCTGCCCTTTCTGCTTTCCGCCACAGCAAATTACTAGAACAACTGAAACAAAAAGTTTCAGCTGTCAGTGGCTTGTACGCCGAATTCGCCCACTTCGCTGACGTCAACGACGTTCTGACCAGCGAAGAACAGCAGGTTCTCGATCGCCTCCTGAAATACGGCCCCAGCGTGCCGGTTCAAGAGCCGAGCGGCCGTCTGTTTCTGGTGTTACCGCGTTTTGGCACCATTTCACCCTGGTCGAGCAAGGCCAGCGACATCGCTCGCAATTGCGGCCTGAGCAAAATCCAGCGCCTCGAGCGCGGGATTGCCTTCTATGTAGAAGGCCAGTTCAGCGAGACCGAGGCCCAGGCAATCGCCGACAGCCTGCACGACCGCATGACGCAACTGGTCCTGGGCGACCTCGAGCAGGCTGCCAACCTGTTCAGCCACGCTCAGCCCAAGCCGCTGACCGCCGTGGACATTCTGGGTGGCGGCCGCGCAGCGCTGGAAAAAGCCAACGTCGAGCTGGGCCTGGCCCTCGCCGAAGATGAAATCGATTACCTGATCACCAGCTTCAACGGTCTGGGGCGCAACCCGCACGACATCGAGCTGATGATGTTTGCCCAGGCGAACTCCGAGCACTGTCGCCACAAGATTTTCAACGCCAGTTGGGATATCGACGGCCAGAGCCAGGAAAAAAGCCTGTTCGGCATGATCAAGAACACCTACCAGATGCACAGCGAAGGCGTGCTGTCCGCTTACAAGGACAACGCTTCGGTGATCGTCGGCAACGTCGCCGGTCGCTTCTTCCCGGACCCTGAAACCCGTCAGTACGGCGCGGTTCAGGAGCCGGTGCACATTCTGATGAAGGTCGAGACGCACAACCACCCGACCGCCATTGCACCGTTTCCTGGCGCAGCGACCGGCTCCGGCGGCGAGATTCGCGACGAAGGTGCAACCGGTCGCGGTGCCAAGCCCAAGGCCGGGCTGACCGGTTTCACCGTCTCCAACCTGCAGATTCCCGGTTTCGTGCAGCCTTGGGAAGTGCCGTACGGCAAGCCCGAGCGCATCGTGACTGCGCTGGACATCATGATTGAAGGCCCGCTGGGTGGCGCGGCGTTCAACAACGAGTTCGGTCGCCCGGCGCTGACCGGCTATTTCCGTACCTTCGAGCAGTCCATCACCACGCCGCACGGTGACGAGGTTCGTGGTTATCACAAACCGATCATGCTCGCGGGCGGTATGGGCAACATCCGCGAAGATCACGTCCAGAAGGGCGAGATCACCGTGGGTTCCAAGCTGATCGTGCTGGGTGGCCCGGCGATGCTGATCGGCCTGGGTGGCGGCGCGGCTTCCTCGATGGCGACCGGCACCAGCTCCGCAGACCTGGATTTCGCGTCGGTTCAGCGTGAAAACCCCGAGATGGAGCGTCGTTGCCAGGAAGTCATCGACCGCTGCTGGCAGCTGGGCGACCGTAACCCGATCAGCTTCATCCATGATGTCGGTGCCGGGGGGCTGTCCAACGCCTTCCCCGAACTGGTCAACGATGGCGATCGCGGTGGCCGTTTCGAACTGCGTAACGTACCCAATGACGAGCCGGGCATGGCCCCGCTGGAAATCTGGAGCAACGAATCCCAGGAACGTTACGTGCTGGCCGTGGGCGTTGAAGACTTCGAGCGTTTCAAGGCTATCTGCGAGCGTGAGCGCTGCCCGTTTGCGGTTGTCGGCGAAGCCACTGCAGAGCCGCAACTGACCGTCACCGACAGCCATTTCGGTAACAGTCCGGTAGACATGCCGCTGGAAGTCCTGCTGGGCAAGGCGCCGCGCATGCACCGTTCGGTCGCACGCGAAGAAGAGATCGGCGATGATTTCGACCCGAGCACACTGGACATCGAAGAAAGCGTGCAGCGCGTATTGCGTCACCCGGCCGTCGCCAGCAAAAGCTTCCTGATCACCATCGGTGACCGCAGCATTACCGGTCTGGTCGCTCGCGATCAGATGGTCGGTCCATGGCAGGTGCCTGTGGCTGACTGCGCCGTCACCGCCACCAGCTTCGACGTCAACACCGGCGAAGCCATGGCGATGGGCGAGCGTACTCCGCTGGCGTTGCTGGATGCTCCGGCGTCGGGCCGTATGGCAATCGGCGAAACGCTGACCAACATCGCGGCCTCGCGTATTGAAAAGCTTTCTGACATCAAGCTGTCGGCCAACTGGATGTCGGCGGCTGGCCACCCTGGAGAAGACGCGCGTCTTTATGACACCGTGAAAGCGGTCGGCATGGAGCTGTGTCCGGAACTGGGGATCACCATTCCAGTGGGCAAGGACTCGATGTCCATGAAGACCCGCTGGAGCGACGAGGGCACCGAAAAGAGCGTGACTTCGCCGCTGTCATTGATCGTGACGGGCTTTGCGCCAGTGGTCGACATCCGTCAGACCCTGACGCCCGAGCTGCGCATGGACAAGGGCATCACCGACCTGATCCTGATCGATCTGGGGCGTGGCCAGAACCGCATGGGCGCCTCGATTCTTGCGCAGACTCACGGCAAGCTCGGCCGCGTCGCTCCGGACGTCGACGACGCGGAAGACCTCAAGGCCTTCTTCGCCGTGATTCAGGGCCTCAATTCCGACGGTCATATCCTCTCCTATCACGACCGTTCCGACGGTGGTCTGCTGGTCAGCACGCTGGAAATGGCTTTCGCCGGTCACTGCGGTCTGAACCTGCACCTCGACGGTGTGGCGGACAACGTCTCCGAACTGAGCGCGATCCTCTTCAACGAAGAGCTGGGCGCGGTCATCCAGGTCCGTCAGGACGCTACTCCACTGGTGCTGGCGCAATTCAGCGCGGCCGGTCTGGAAGACTGCGTGGCAGTGATCGGTCAGCCGATCAACAACGATGAAGTGTCGATCAGCTTCCATGGCGAGCCGGTATTCAGTGGCCAGCGCCGTCTGCTGCAACGCCAGTGGGCCGAGACCAGCTATCAGATCCAGCGCCTGCGTGACAACGCCGAATGCGCGGATCAGGAATTCGATGCGCTGCTGGAAGAAGACAACCCGGGCCTGACCGTCAAGCTGGGCTTCGACGTCAACGACGATATCGCCGCGCCGTACATCAAGACGGGCGTGCGTCCTCAGGTTGCCGTTCTGCGCGAGCAGGGTGTCAACGGTCAGGTCGAGATGGCGGCAGCCTTTGATCGTGCCGGTTTCAACGCAATCGATGTGCACATGAGCGATATCCTGGCCGGTCGTGTCGACCTGAACGACTTCAAGGGTATGGTCGCCTGCGGTGGCTTCTCCTACGGTGACGTATTGGGTGCCGGTGAAGGCTGGGCCAAGTCGGCATTGTTCAACAGTCGCGCGCGTGATGCGTTCCAGGGCTTCTTCGAGCGTTCCGACAGCTTCACGCTCGGCGTCTGCAACGGTTGCCAGATGCTGTCCAACCTGCACGAGCTGATTCCGGGCAGCGAGTTCTGGCCGCATTTCGTGCGTAACCGCTCCGAGCAGTTCGAAGCGCGCGTGGCCATGGTTCAGGTTCAGGAGTCGGCTTCGATCTTCCTGCAGGGTATGGCCGGTTCGCGCATGCCAATCGCCATTGCGCATGGCGAAGGGCACGCGGAGTTCCGCAATGACGATGCACTGCTTGAAGCGGACGTTTCCGGCACCGTTGCACTGCGCTTTGTCGACAACCACGGCAAGGTCACTGAAGCCTACCCGGCCAACCCGAACGGCTCGCCACGCGGTATTGGCGGCATGACCACCCTCGACGGTCGTGTGACCATCATGATGCCGCACCCGGAGCGTGTATTCCGTGCGGTGCAGAACTCATGGCGTCCCGAGGACTGGAACGAGGACGGTGCGTGGATGCGCATGTTCCGCAACGCGCGGGCCTGGGTTAACTAAGGCGCGTGTACAAGCTCGCCCTCTTTGTTCCACCGAGCCATGTGGACGAGGTCAAGAACGCCGTATTCGCTGCTGGTGCAGGGCGAATCGGCGCTTACGATCACTGCTCGTGGCAAGTACTCGGCCAGGGTCAGTTCCGCCCGCTGGATGGCAGTCAGCCATTTATCGGGCAGAGCGGTGTGGTCGAGTCGGTGCAAGAGTGGAAGGTCGAGCTGGTCGTCGCGGACGAGCTGATTCAGCAAGTGGTGATGGCGCTCAAGCAGAGCCATCCCTACGAAACGCCTGCTTACGAAGTATGGCGGCTGGCAGAGTTCTGAATCGCCTGCAAAGCTGGACGCAGAGCGTCCGCAAATGCGTCACCACGCTGGAGCGTTGGGACGATAATCATCTTGAGTCTCGTGGGAGCGAGCTTGCTCGCGAATGCGCAACGCCGCACATTAAGGTCGAATTTCGATCATCGTCCCGTCTTTCACCAGATCCCATATCTCGCGCATGTCGTTGTTCTTCAGCGCAATGCAGCCGTTGGTCCAGTCCAGCGTGTGGAAATACCATTCCGGATACTCTTCATCCACCGGTGTGCCATGCAGCATGATCATGCTGCCCGGTTTCACGCCCTCGGAACGTGCGCGTGCCGAGTCCGAAACATTCGGGTAGGAAATGTGCATCGACAGGTTGTAGTTATTGCTGGGTTTACGCCAGTCGATCCAGTAGAAACCCTCCGGCGTGCGTTGGTCGCCTTCCTGCAGCTTGGTGCCCTTGGGGTTCTTGCCCAGCGAGATTCGGTAGGTCTTCAAAGCCTCGCCACCGCTGATCAGCTGCAATTGGCGCGCTGACTTGAGCACCAGCACCTTATCGATCGGCTTGCTGGCGATACTCTCGGTATTGATGACCTTGTTATTGATGATTTTCTGTTCGCTGCCCTTGGGCACGATGGTTTGAGTAAACGCGGCCTGCGAAAGCGGCATGAACGACATGCAAAAGAGTGCGAGCAACCAGCGCATTACGATTTCCCTGAAGATACTTCTTTAACAAAAGCGCCGATGTTGTGTGCGACCCTGGCGTTCAGGTGTCCAGCAACGGACGTGACGGGGGAAGGGCGCTGGTATGAACCGGGTAGGCCTGCCGACGCCGATCCGCAAAGAAGTATTCTAGGGTACGCCCGACTGTCATGAAAGCCAGGTCCGACCACGGAATGTCTGCTTCGTCGAATAACTGCACTTCCAGGCTCTCGATGCCTGCGGCGAATGCCTCATTCGCCATCTCCCCACGATAGAACACATGCACCTGATTGATATGCGGTACGTCGATCAAGGTGTACAGATGCAGTTCGCTCAGAGTGGCGCACGCTTCCTCCATGGTTTCGCGCCGTGCAGCCTGTTCGATGGTTTCGCCGTTCTCCATGAAGCCGGCCGGCAACGTCCAGAAACCCAGGCGCGGCTCTATCGCCCTGCGGCACAGCAGCACTTTGCCGTCCAGCGTCACCAGACAGCCCGCCACGATGTTCGGGTTCTGGTAATGAACGGTGTGGCAATGCTCGCAGACATAGCGCAAACGGCTGTCGCCTTCGGGAATGCGCTGGATAACAGGGTTGCCGCACTGGCTGCAAAATTTCATGGGATCAGTCGATAGTGAACGCAGTCGCTATCTTGGCCTGTCGTGCGGCGGCTCGGCAACCCTCTGTGTGACAGGAGTTGTCCTGCAAGGGCTTGGGCGCAGCGTTGCTTTGGTGCATGATGCCAGACAGGCAACAGATCGAGATTTCCCATGCTGGATGAGCTACTTCGCCGTGTAGTCAGTCACACGCCAGAAACCCTCGACTCGGATCGAAAGTTCCCCGAGGCGGCTGTTCTGGTGCCGATTACCCGCAGCGAGCAACCCGAGCTGATTCTGACCCTGCGCGCCAGTGGCCTGTCGACGCATGGCGGTGAAGTGGCGTTTCCGGGTGGCCGTCGCGACCCGGGCGACCCCGATCTGATTTTCACTGCGCTGCGCGAAGCCGAGGAGGAGATCGGCCTGCCTCCCGGGCTGGTCGAGGTGATCGGGCCGTTAAGTCCGCTGATCTCCAAGCACGGCATCAAGGTCACACCTTATGTAGGGGTGATACCTGACTTCGTCGAATACCAGCCCAATGACGCCGAGATCGCTGCAGTCTTCAGCGTGCCGCTGGAGTTCTTTCGTCAGGACACGCGCGAGCACACTCACCGTATCGATTACGAAGGCCGCAGCTGGTACGTGCCCAGTTACCGTTATGGCGAGTACAAGATCTGGGGGCTTACCGCGATCATGATCGTCGAGCTGGTCAATGTGCTGTACGACACCAGGATCAGCCTGCATCATCCGCCCGAACGGTCGACAATCTGAGCCACCGATATCTGAAGCGTCACTGTTTATAGTTCGTCCCCATGAGTACGACCCGCCCGAGGAGGCTGCATGAAATTTCGCCTGGGAGAATCCCGTGTCCAGACCGATCCTCAGAGCTGGGTGGCTCCCAATGCAACGCTGATCGGCAATGTCAGGCTCGAGGCGGGTGCGAGTGTGTGGTTCAACGCGGTATTGCGTGGCGACAACGAGCTGATTCACATCGGTGAAAACAGCAATGTGCAGGACGGTACGGTGATGCACACCGACATGGGGTCGCCGCTGAGTATCGGCAAGGGCGTGACCATCGGCCACAACGCCATGCTGCATGGCTGCAGCGTTGACGATTACAGCCTGATCGGCATCAATGCGGTCATCCTCAACGGGGCGAAGATCGGGAAGTACTGCATCATCGGCGCCAATTCGCTGATCGGAGAAAACAAGGTCATTCCTGATGGCTCGCTGGTCATGGGATCGCCGGGTAAAGTGGTGCGCGAGCTCACCGATGTGCAGAAGAAGATGCTGGAAGCCAGCGCAGCCCATTACGTACACAATGCCCAGCGTTACGCCCGTGACCTGGCGGTGCAGGAAGATTGATGAGCACTGATACCCCGATCGAAAAACCGGTCCGCTCCCCGTGTGTGAGTATTTGTGCACTGGATGAGCAGGATATCTGCACCGGTTGCCAGCGAACTGTCACCGAAATCACCCGCTGGAGCCGCATGAGCAACGACGAGCGCCGCGTGGTGCTCGGCCTGTGCGACGAGCGCGCCAGAGCCAGCGGCCTGATGTGGACAGTGGGCGAGGCACGCTGATGTTCCGATGGCCTTGTAGCCGCGAACAAGTTCGCGAAGGGGGCGGTGCAGTCGATGCATTTCCTGCGTCAGGAATAGCGCTTTCGCGAACAAGTTCGCTCCTACAGGTTATCCGCGAGCTTTTGTAGGAGCGAACTTGTTCGCGAAGGGGGCGGTGCAGTCGATGCATTTCCTGCGTCAGGAATAGCGCTTTCGCGAACAAGTTCGCTCCTACAGGTTATCCGCGAGCTTTTGTAGGAGCGAACTTGTTCGCGAAGGGGGCGGTGCAGTCTATGCATTTCCTGCGTCAGGAATAGCGCTTTCGCGAACAAGTTCGCTCCTACAGGTTATCCGCGAGCTTTTGTAGGAGCGAACTTGTTCGCGAAGAGGGCGGTGCAGTCGATGCATTTCCTGCGTCAGGAATAGCGCTTTCGCGAACAAGTTCGCTCCTACAGGTTATCCGCGAGCTTTTGTAGGAGCGAACTTGTTCGCGAAGAGGGTGGTGCAGTCGATGCATTTCCTGCGTCAGGAATAGCGCTTTCGCGAACAAGTTCGCTCCTACAGGTTATCCGCGAGCTTTTGTAGGAGCGAACTTGTTCGCGAAGAGGGCGGTGCAGTCGATGCATTTCCTGCGTCAGGAATAGCGCTTTCGCGAACAAGTTCGCTCCTAC
>NZ_JARVSW010000025.1:0-113305 GCF_030208985.1 Pseudomonas sp. MEJ108 | reverse complement strand
CGAAAACAGTGCGCCTGATACATCGTCTTCGCGAGCAAGCTCGCTCCCACAAGGGGCTTACTGCATCACTCGACGGAGCGCCTGCCACACGCACTCCCTGTGGGAGCTTGCTCGCGAAAGGGCCTTACTGCATCCACGGCGGCGGTGGCTCTTCGGTGGATTTGCTCGGTGGCGCGTCGTCTGCCGCGCGAGCTGCCTGGCGGCGGGCTTCGTCGAGGCGGGCGGCTTCGATTTCGCGCAGTACGCCGCCCACATCGGCTTCGTCCTCAGGCTCATCGAATTCACCGGTCAGCACCGTGGCGGGCGACAAGGTGCCTGCCTCGTAGTACGACCACATTTCCTTGGCGTACTTGGTCTTTCTGAGCTCCGGCGCGAATCTGCCGAAGTACAGCGCCATGTTGCCGACGTCGCGCTCCAGCATGCTGAACGCGTGGTTATTGCCCGCGGCATCGACCGCTTGCGGCAAGTCGATGATGACCGGGCCGGACGGCGCCAGCAGCACGTTGAACTCGGACAGGTCACCGTGCACCAGACCGGCACACAGCATCAGCACGATCTGCTCGATCAGGAATGCGTGATACTCGCGCGCCTGATCCGGCTCCAGCACGACGTCGTTCAGACGCGGCGCTGCATCGCCATACTCGTCAGCTACCAGTTCCATGAGCAGCACGCCTTCCAGGAAGTCGTACGGCTTGGGCACCCGGACACCTGCGCCGGCCAGACGAAACAGCGCAGCCACTTCGGCATTCTGCCAAGCGTCTTCGGTTTCCTTGCGCCCGAACTTCGAGCCCTTGGCCATGGCGCGGGCCTGACGGCTGTTGCGTACCTTGCGACCTTCCTGATATTCGGCCGCCTGACGGAAACTGCGTTTGTTAGCCTCCTTGTAAACCTTGGCACACCGCAGCTCATTGCCGCAACGCACCACATAAACAGCTGCCTCTTTACCACTCATGAGCGGGCGCAGCACCTCGTCGACCAGACCGTCTTCGATCAGGGGTTCAATGCGTTTAGGAGTTTTCATCAGCTTTTATTGTGGGTCCTTTGTTGCCAGATACGCGATTGTTGCCGTTATACGGCAATCCTCCGCCAGCGAGTAGGGGTAACCCCCTGTGGATTGAAAGGTTTTTTAAGAAAAAACCACGCAATCCCCCGGTTTAAAGCACCTTTCGTGCCGTACAGCCGGTGAAAGATATTCCGGGACAAAACATGTAAAAGCAGAAAAAACAGCGTTAGATGCACTCGTTAGTGCACAAGGCATCCACGCCTTACTTGAACAAGTCACCGGGGGTATGGCCGAACAACCCCTTGAACGCTGCGATGAACGCTGACGTCGAGTCATAACCGCAGGCCAGCGCGGTCCGCGTCACACTGGCGCCCTCTTCCAGTGCAGACAGCGAAGACAGCAGCCGTGCCCGCTGCCGCCAGCCACGAAAGCTCAATCCGGTTTCGCGCTGAAACAGGCGCATCAGGGTCTTCTCGGAGGTCCCGAGGCGGGCGGCCCAGTCGTGCAGGGTGATCAAGCGCCCCGGCTCTTCGATCAACTCATTGCACAGCCCCAGCAAACGCGGATGACGTGGCAACGGCAGTGAAAAACCCACTTCGGGCAGTTGCGCCAGTTGATCCAGCAGCACCTGCACCAGCCGCGCCTCATGGCTGTCCTGCTCGGGATAATCCACGGGCAACAGGCAGAAGCTCTTGATCAGCTCGCGGGCCAGTGGCGTGACTTCCAGTACCCTGCAGCGCTGCGGTGCCCACCCCGAATCTGCCGTGCGAATGTACAGGCTGCGCATTTCGGCGCGCATCGAGGTCACCACCTCATGCTCGAGCCCGGCAGGCACCCAGACGCCCCACTGCGGCGGCGCAAAGAAACTGCCCTCGGCGGTATGCACACCCAGAACCCCGCTGATCGCGTAGGAAAACTGCACCCAGTCGTGGCGATGGGGCGGCGTCCAGGAACCGGCGCTGAGACTTTCGGCACGGGCATACAGCGGGCGCGGCAGGCCGGACAAGGCCGGTATCTGCCGTTCGCCTGTGAGCTGCCGCTGATTGATCTGTCCGTTACTCGGCATCTTATGGCCTTATGTCGCAAGACGGCTATGGAGCAACAGAGTAGCCTGCACGCCTCTCTGTTTACAAAAGTTCTCCGGCCCCCGTATGCAATCACTCAAACACTTCAAGCGCGTCGCCACCGACTGGTTCCTCTGGGGCATGGTGCTGGCGACGGTACTCGCCTACTTCTTCCCGCGTTTCGGGGCTACCGGCGGCAGCATGCACGCTGAGTACGTCATCAAGGTCGGCGTGTTCGTAGTGTTCTTTCTGCATGGCGTGAACCTGTCCAGCGAGCAGATCAAGAAAGGCCTGACCAACTGGCGCCTGCACGTGATGATCCAGGTCTTCACCTTCGTGGTGTTCCCGCTGATCTGGCTGGCGTGCAACAAGCTGCTGGGCTCGCAGGTGCCAGCGCTGCTGATGCTGGGCTTCCTCTACCTGTGCGCCCTGCCCTCGACCATTTCCTCCTCTGTGGCGCTGACCGGCAGCGCAGGCGGCAATGTCCCGGCAGCGATTCTCAACGCCAGCATGTCCAGTGTCATCGGGATTTTCATCACCCCGTGGCTGGTGAGCCTGGTGGTCGGCACCGGCGCTGGCGGGATCGATCTGGGCGATACGCTGCTCGACCTGTGCGCCATGCTCCTGCTGCCACTGGTGCTTGGCCAGTTAATGCGGCCGCTGCTGGGCAAGTTCTTCGCCCGTCACAAGAAATACACCAACCTGATCGACAAGCTGGTGATTCTGCTGCTGGTGTATGCGGCGTTCTGCAACTCGATGATCTCCGGCATGTGGCAAAGCCAGGGCAACAGCGTGATCCTGACCGCGTTCATCGGCACCGCGCTGTTGCTGGCGGTGATCCTGTTGATGACCACCCGCACGGCGCGGGTGCTCAAGTTCGATCATGCCGACAAGGTCGCGGCGGTGTTCTGCGCCACCAAGAAGTCCCTTGCTGCAGGCGCGCCGATGGCTGCGCTGATTTTCGGCAGCAATCCGGGGCTTGGCCTGATTCTGTTGCCGATCATGATCTACCACCCGATGCAGCTGATCGTGTGCTCGATCATCGCCGAGAGCTACGCCAGTCGTCATCGCCAGCAGCTTTCGGCCGCCGCCCTGGAAGAAGCTCAAGCCGCGTGATTGCGGCTTACATCAGCGCGTCATCATCCAGCGTGACGCGCGCGTAGAAGACGATCGCCACGGTGGGGATCAGTGCGGAATAACCCGGCCGCAGCGCAGTGCCGAAGTGCGTCAGCAAGCGTTGCACCGGGGCCTGGCGAATTGCACCGAGCAAGCCCTTGACCGCGCCGGGCGCCTCGTCGGGCTGCGCGGTCTTGAAAAACGCCGCCACGGTCAGGCGCTCGGCCAGTGCATCGACATGCGCGGCATAGATATCCCAGCTCATCGCGCGGACACTGGCACGCGGCATCTGCACCAGCGGGTGCGCGCTGTTGAACGCATGGCGAAAGAACGTTCTGAGCAGCAGCTCTTCCACTTCGACCACCGTCGCGCACTGGTGCAGCGCATCGCCCAGACCGTATTGCCGCGCCAGCATGCCCAGCACTCGCGTATAGGGCACGCCACGACGCCGGGCGGCATTGATCAGAAAGTGCCCGGCGACCAGCTGGAATTCGCGCACGAAGGCGTAAGTGCGGTCCGCTTCAGTGGCCTTGAGGCGCGTCCAGCGACTGCTGCGCAAATGCTTGATGGCAGCCTCCAGCACGTAGTCCGGCGAACGGGCCAGAACGCTGTGCAGCCAGACGTCCTGCAGAACCGGGTCGCGAGTCATTGTCGGTAGCACCGCAACGCCGGTTTCCAGCCCTTCACAGCCACTGAAGCGAGTGGCAATCAGCACTTCCTGCAAGCGCTGCCAGTAATGTTGATGGCGATAACCCCGCATGCGCACATTCTCGAAGTGCTCGACCGGCGTACGTCCCAGGCTCTTTTCGCCCAGATTCAGCAACAGCACATGATCTTCCGTGGAGTACGCATTGATCAGCCGTCCGCTGATTTTCTGCTTGAGCCGCTCGGCCTCGGCAGCATCGATGCGTACGGCAGCGGCCATCAGCAATACGTCGCCCACCACCAGCCCGTGTTCGGGTGTCTGCTGCAGCTCCTTGAGCGCGCTGACCAGCAGCCGGCCGCCCAGTGAATGGCCGATCAGGTTGACCTGCCTGACGTCGGGATGATGTTCGAACAGGTAGCGATCCAGCTGCGCCAACAGCACCTTGCCCATGTCGCGGGCACGGTTGCGGATACGCGCAAAGTGAACGACCCGGTCCCCCGCCAGCGCCGCCGCGCCCGCGAGCGGGTGCACACGGGCAGCCGCCATCAGCAGGCCACGGGAACGGTTGTCCATCTGGGTGAAATGGCTGGATGGCCAGAACGCCAGAATGTTCACACTCTGGCGCAAGGCGCCGGGGATGCTGTTGGCCAACAGGCGTCGGTCATCCAGATCATGCCCTGACGAGTAGCCATGAATGAAGACGTTGGCGACCTCGCCCGAGGTCTTGGGCAGGGTCAGAAACTTGAAATGATTTTCCACGTTGTCCTGTCACACATGGGCGGATTGCACGCTCAATTGCTGGCGATGAAGCGCTTGGCGATCAGTACGATCAGTCGCAGGCAGAACATGATACCGGTCACCGCGATGACCCATTTGGCCACCAGCAGGAAATAAACCTCTATTTCATCGGAGACCAGCCCCACCAGCAAGCCCATCCCGCCGATCAGCAAACCGATCAGCATCAGCCCGATATAAGGCCTCAGCCAGCGAGTGCGCGCGCCTTTGTCGAACAGATAGAACACGGTGCCGATCAGAATCAGCAGTACCGATACGCCAATAATGAACCCCATGCCTTACCTCAACGTTACAGGCCAATAATGCTGATTGATCATCCCACGCACGGGTGTGACGCGGAGCGCCACGACATGCATCCCCACGCAGGAGCGTGAGGAACGATAGTCGTCAGGTAGACCGCGATAGTGCCCATGCTCTGCGTAAGTCAGTTGTGGATTATGCCCATGACCCCAGCATTTGCCTAACGCTCCAGAATCGCCGTCACGCCTTGGCCGCCTGCGGCACAGATGGAAATCAATCCACGTCCGCTGCCTGCCGCATCCAGCAGCTTGGCCAGATTGGCGACGATCCGGCCTCCGGTCGCGGCGAACGGATGGCCGGCAGCCAGTGAGCTGCCCTTGACGTTCAGTTTGCTGCGATCAATCGACCCCAGCGGCGCGTCCAGCCCCAGACGGGTCTTGCAGTAGTCGGCGTCTTCCCAGGCCTTGAGGGTGCACAGCACCTGCGCGGCGAAGGCTTCGTGGATTTCGTAGTAATCGAAGTCCTGAAGGGTCAGGCCATTGCGGGCCAGCAGACGCGGAACGGCGTAGACCGGCGCCATCAGCAGCCCTTCTGCACCGTTGACGAAATCCACCGCTGCGGCCTCGCCGTCGCGCCAGTAGGCCAGCACCGGCAGGCCCCGCTCGCGAGCCCACTCCTCGCTGGCCAGCAACACCACCGACGCGCCATCGGTCAGCGGTGTCGAATTGCCCGCCGACAAGGTGCCCTTGGCGCTGCGCTCAAACGCGGGCTTGAGGCTGGCCAGTTTTTCAAGCGTCAGGTCCGGGCGCAGGTTGTTGTCACGGATCAGCCCCAGATACGGCGTCATCAAATCATCCTGCCAGCCCTCGGCGTAGGCCGCGGCCATTTTCAGATGGCTCTCGAGCGCCAGTTGATCCTGCGGCCCGCGCTCTATGCCCCAGGTCTGCGCCATCAGCTCGCAATGCTGGCCCATCGACAAGCGCGTACGCGGCTCGCCGTTACGCGGCAGCTCCGGTTTGAGGTGGTGTGGACGCAACTGCATCAGGGCCTTGAGCTTGTCACCGGGCGTCTTGCTGCGGTTTACCTGCAGCAGGATCTTGCGCAGCCCCTCGTTGACGCCGATCGGCGCATCGGACGTGGTGTCCACGCCGCCGGCAATGCCGCACTCGATCTGCCCCAGAGCGATCTTGTTGGCCACCAGCAACGCCGCTTCCAGCCCCGTACCGCACGCTTGCTGAATGTCGTAGGCCGGGGTCTGTGCCGAGAGCCGCGAGCCGAGCACGCATTCGCGGGTCAGGTTGAAGTCTCTGGAGTGCTTGAGCACCGCGCCCGTCACCACCTCGCCCATGCGCAGCCCATGCAGATTGAAGCGCTCGATCAGCCCTTCCAGAGCAGCCGTGAGCATGTCCTGATTGCTGGCCTTGGCATAAGGGCCATTGGAGCGCGCGAACGGAATGCGGTTACCGCCGACGATGGCGACCCGACGAGGATGCGTCATGGAAAACTCCCTTTCTTCAAGCGAATGAATGAGCCGTGTCGATCGCAAGAACAAACGTCATGCCACCGTGGTCCATTCCTTTGAACCCCGACTTCAGGAGAGTGTTCCATGCCGTCAGATCGCTATATTGATTTCGCCAACTCCGACATGGGTCGGCGCCTGGTGAAGGCCGTCGGTCTGCCCGCCCCCACTCACCTGGAGCGCTGGCAGGCCGGACGTCTGCGCCCCGTCGAAGGGACCCTGCTGATCAGCGCAGGACCGATGGGGGATCAGGTCCGCCAGTTCGCCAGCCGCCTGACCGACTCGCTGTACAGTTTCGGCAGCGACATGCCCGGTGCCACGACGTGGGTGTCCAATCAGGGACCGCGCCTTAAGGCAGTGGTTTTCGACGCCAGCCAGATCCTGCGCACCGATCAGCTCAGGCAGTTGCGGGACTTCTTTCAGCCGCTGCTGCGCAATCTCGATCACTGCGCGCATGTGGTCATTCTCGGCAAGGCACCCGAGACACTCACTGATCCGCTGGCGGCCAGCACTCAACAGGCCATCGAAGGCTTCAGCCGCTCGCTGGCCAAGGAAGTGCGCAATGGCGCAACGGTCAAGTTGCTGCAGGTGGATGACGACGCGCAGGATCAACTGGAGGGCGCCCTGCGCTTCTTCCTCACGCCCAAGGCTGCGTTCATCTCCGGCCAGTTCGTCCACCTCAGTGCCTGTCCGAGCAAGGTGCAGGACTGGACCCGCCCGCTGGCCGGGCGCAAGGCAGTGGTGACGGGCGCGGCACGCGGCATCGGCGCGTCAATCGCCGAAACCCTGACCCGTGACGGAGCGCAGGTCATCCTGCTGGATGTGCCGCAAACCAGGAACGAGCTGGAAGCACTCGCCTCACGGCTTGGCGGTCAGGCCCTGGCGCTGGATATCTGCGCGGCGGATGCCCCGGCGCAGTTGCTCGAACACCTGCCCGACGGCGTCGACATACTGGTGCACAACGCCGGCATCACGCGCGACAAGACGCTGGTCAACATGCCGGAAGATTTCTGGGACTCGGTACTGGCGGTCAACCTCAGTGCGCCGCAAGTGCTGACTCAAGTACTGCTCGACGCGGGAGCCTTGAAGGATAACGCGCGGATCGTGCTCATGGCCTCGATCAGCGGTATCGCCGGTAACCGCGGGCAAACCAACTACACCACCAGCAAGGCAGGTCTGATCGGTTTTGCACGGGCCATGGCCCCCGGGCTCAAGTCACGCGGCATCAGCATCAACGCCGTCGCGCCGGGCTTCATCGAAACGAAAATGACCGCGCACATGCCGTTCACCCTGCGTGAAGCCGGGCGGCGCATGAGTTCGCTGGGTCAGGGCGGCTCGCCACAGGACGTTGCCGAAGCGGTGGCGTGGTTCAGCCAGCCGGGCAGCGGCGCGGTGAGCGGTCAGGTTCTACGTGTATGTGGTCAAAACGTGATCGGGGCTTAAGCACCCGCATCGAATTCAAGGAGATGGATGATGACGGCTCACTGGCGCTACCTCAATTCCCTGCAGCCCCTGTCCAACCTGTTCATCCAGGCAGCGCTCAGGCGCAAGGTCACCGGGATGCAGCTACCCGATCTGGGCTTGCGCAGCTGGATCGCGGTCGATACCGACAAGCTTGAAGCGTACCGCAAGGTCTGCGGATTCGAAGAGAGCAGCCTGCTGCCTCCGACCTATCCGCACGTGCTGGCGTTTCCGTTGCAAATGCAATTGATGACCTCCGAAGACTTTCCGTTTCCGCTGCTGGGGCTGATTCACCTCGCCAATCGCACCCGCACGCATCGTCCACTGGGCGGGGTGAGCCAGTTGTACATCAGTGTTCAGGCCACCGATCTGCGCCCGCACGCCAAGGGTGCGACGTTCACCCTGGTCACTCAGGCCGAAGACGGCATGGGGCTGTTGTGGGAAGAAGAAAGCACCCTGCTGTGCACCGCCGTGCACCTGGAAGACAGCCCGGTGAGCTATCCCGAAGCCGCGCCGCTGCCGCTCAGCGAGCTGCAAGGCTGGCGGGCAACGGCGCAGATAGGCCGTGAGTACGCCAAGGTGTCGGGCGACTACAACCCGATTCACCTCAGCGCCCCCAGCGCCAGGCTGTTCGGTTTCCCTCGCGCCATTGCCCACGGCATGTGGCTCAAGGCCCGTGCGCTCGCGGCGCTGGGCGAGCACTTGCCGGCCTCGAATGTCGAGATCAGCGTGCAGTTCCAGAAGCCTGTACGCCTGCCTGCCGACGTGACGCTGTCGGCCAGTGCCGCCGGCTCGCAGGGCCAGTTCCGTGTCGAAGGCCAGGAAGGCATGGTGCATATGGTCGGTAGCTGGCAGCCTGTCAGCGAGTGACGCACAGCCGGATGAACACCTCTGACGGGAGCCCTGCTCCCATCAACGGCTGAACAAACCTCAACGCCCACTTGCCTGGCGACCCGTTCCCCCTGAAGCTATGCGTCTTCAGGAGAGCATGATGAACCTCGACGAGTTGACCCAACGCCTGCACCGCATCCGCGACCAGAATGACTGGAAACAATTTCACAGCCCGAAAAACCTGGCCATGGCTGCCAGTGTGGAGATGGCCGAGCTGGTGGAAATATTCCAGTGGCTGCGCGAAGACCAGTCCCGCGAGCTGCCTGCCGACCAGTTGGAGCACGCCGGCCAGGAAGTCGGCGACATTGTCCTCTACCTGTTGCTGCTGTGCAGCGAACTGGGCCTGGACATGGACGCGGTGGTGCGTAACAAGCTGGCTGACAGCGAGCGGAGATTTGCCAAGTGAGTGATCGGCATTTCGACCAGCTGGCGACCCGTTTTGCAGAAAAGATCTATGGCGGTGCCAAGGGTGCCATTCGTCTGGCAGTACTGCAGGCCGACCTGACCGAGAACCTGCCCGCGCGACCGCTTCGTGTACTGGATATCGGCGCCGGGCTGGGCCACATGTCGTTATGGCTGGCCGAACAGGGTCATCAGGTGACCCTGGCCGAACCCGCCGAGCCGATGCTCGAAGGCGCACGCCAGCGCTTCGCCGATGCCGGACAGACGGCAACCTTCATTCAGGCCCCGTGGCAGGCGCTGCCCGAGTTACTGAGCGACACTTATGATCTGGTGCTGTGCCACGCCGTGCTGGAATGGCTGGCCGAGCCGCACAGCATCCTCCCGGTGCTGCGCCGGCTGACCAAGGACGATGGCTGGCTGTCGCTGGCGTTTTACAACCGCGATGCCTTGGTCTATCGCAACCTGTTGAAGGGCCATTTTCGCAAGATGCGCAAAAATGACATGGCCGGAGAAAAACAGAGCCTGACGCCCCAGCAACCGCTCGACCCCCGGGAACTGGCGGCGCAACTTGAAGGCCTGTGGCAAGTCGAAACGCGTAGCGGGGTGCGGGTATTTCACGATTACATGCCGGTTGAATTCCAGGCTCGGGCCGAGCTGACGGATCTGCTGGAAATGGAACTGGCGCATCGGCGTCATCCAGCCTTTGCCGGGCTGGGTCGATACCTTCACTGGATGTGCCGTCCGGTCTGACATCACTGCGGAGCCCACCATGAAACACCGTTCTGCCTTATTTGCCGTGCTGCTGGGAACCGCTCTGCTCGGGATCAGCGCCTGCCAGAGCGACAATCCGTATGTCGCCAGCTCTCTGCCCATGCCTCCCGCCCCCGCGCAGGCGGCAAGAACGCTGGACATGAGCGCCTACCCTGCGCCCCCGCGTGACTATGGGCGTTATCGCTCCTGGGGCTGGCTCAACGGTCAGTTGCCGCCCGGTACCGCATGGGTGGATTCGGCGCAG
Organism: Pseudomonas sp. MEJ108; assembly: GCF_030208985.1. Classification (NCBI taxonomy): domain Bacteria; kingdom Pseudomonadati; phylum Pseudomonadota; class Gammaproteobacteria; order Pseudomonadales; family Pseudomonadaceae; genus Pseudomonas; species Pseudomonas sp. MEJ108. The sequence goes on along the minus strand of NZ_JARVSW010000025.1, from coordinate 103,153 downwards.
GTGGTCGAAGCCGTGAGCAACGGCCTGGACCAGCGTGGCTTGCGACCGGCTCGCGGCAATCAGCCGGCAGACCTGTACGTCGCTGCCACGACCCGGCAGGAAACCCGGCTGCGCCAGGTGCGTGAAGATTACGATCCCTACTACGGGGGCGGCATGGGCTATGGCCGCTACGATGGCTACCGGCCCGGTTATGGCGGCTACGCCAATGTGCCGGTGGTGCGCACCTATCAGGAAAAGGTCATGGTGGTGCAGATCAACCTGATTGACGCGCGCAGTGGCCAGCCGGTATGGAGCGCCAGTGCCGATGCGCGCGCCAGCAACAATCTGGCCGACCGCAGCAGTGCATTGCGGCAGGCCGTGCAACAGGCTCTGGCGGCCTACCCGCCTTCGTAACCCTTTCGGAGAACTGCCATGTTTCGCCGTATCGTTCTGCTGACCTGTGCCATGTTGCTGACGGCCTGTCAGAGCAACTCGATCAATCGCGACTTCGATGCCCAGCGGGATTTCGGCGGCTATCGCAGCTGGAGCTGGAAGGAGCCCGCCGTTCAGTATCAGCCCGACAATGATCCACGGCTCAAGAGCGACCTGACCGAGCAGCGCCTTCGCCAGTCGATCGGCGAGCAACTGGACCAGCGTGGATTACGCATGGCCGCAGCCGGCGCCCGGGCTGATTTGAAAGTGCAGGCCTGGCTGATCGTCGAAAACCGTCAGCAGACGGTCAGCACCAACTATGGCGGGGGCTGGAGCCCCTGGGGCGGTTATGGCTACTGGAACGGGCCGATGAACACCGAAACCCGCAGCGTCGACTACAAGGTCGGCACCGTGCAGATCGATATGTTCGACGGCAAGGACGGCAAGCTGGTCTGGCGTGGCAGCACCGAGCGCATCCTCAATGACAACGCCGGCAGCCCGTCCGAACGCGATCAGGCCATGCGCACCACGGTGGCGAAAATTCTGGAGCAGTATCCACCGAGCTAACCGCGACAGACGTGCCGATGCTCTGCGTCGGCATGGCGTTCCAGACGCTCTGCTACCCTGCGCAATGAACAGCGCAATCCGGGCTCAGGCCTGCAGATCGCCCTGCATTTCATCGAGCAATTCCTGAATCGCGTCGAGACGCTCTTCGGGGTCGTCGATTTCCAGCAGTTCCACTTTGTCTTTCTCGGTGAACGGCAGCAGATAGGCAAGCTGGTTGGACAAGGCGTATTGCCCACCGGCAGACACACCCATGTTCAAGGAAGCCACCATTGGATGCTCGGCCAGCGCTTCGAGCAGGGCCACAAGGTCGGCGTCTTCCTCCTGCAGCGGGCGCTCCACGGGCTCTTCAAGCCACTCGACCTCGGCCACCAGCAGTTGATCGCGCTGAACCTCAGTGGCGACAACCCGGAAGCGACGCCCCCCGACCACACGAATGCCCAGCAAGCCGTTCTCCTGCTGCTGAAAATCCATGACCAGCGCTTCGCAGCCGATCAACGAATGGCCGTCCGGCGCGGAGCCAACTTCACTTCCCTCGGTGATACACACCACACCGAACCCTTCCCCCTGCTTCATGCAGCGGCCGATCATGTCCAGGTAACGGGCTTCAAACAGCTGCAGATCAAGCACGCACCCTGGAAACAGCACAGCATTCAGCGGAAACAATGGCAGCGTCATAGAAAAGCCTCCTTTTAAATGGCCAGCGACATTGCCAGCGGCAGGAACAACGCCGTCGCAACGCCCATCAGACTCATTGCCAACGCAGCAAAAGCCCCCGTTTCTTCCCCCTCCTGCAATGCCACGGATGTGCCTACCGCATGCGCGGTAAGCCCCAGCGCCATGCCTCGGGCAGCAGGATTGTCCACCCCGATCAGTGACAGCAGACCGGGGCCGAAAATGGCACCGAATACGCCAGTAATCAACACAAAAACAGCCGCCAGGGCGGCAACCCCGCCGATCTGCTCGGCGACCAGCATGGCGATGGGCGATGTCACTGATTTGGGCGCCATGGTCATCAGAATCATGTGGTCGGCACCGAACAGCACCCCGAACCCCACGCACAAACCGGTGGCAAACACCCCGCCGATTACCAGCGTAGTCAAGACCGGCCAGAACAACTGGCGGATCCGTCGCATATTCAAATAGAGCGGGACCGCCAGCGCAACGGTTGCAGGCCCCAGCAGCGTGACCAGAATCTCGGTGCTTTTGCGGTACTCGGTGTATTCAAGGTCGCAGAACAGCACGATCCCGATCACCACCACCATCGAGACCAGCACAGGCTGCAGAAACAGCCAGCGGGTTCTTTCATAGGCGGCCATCGCCAATTGATAGGCACCCAGGGTGATCGCGATGCCGAAAAGCGGGTGATGAATCACCGACAGCCATGCACCGTGCCAGTCAAGACTCATGGCAACTCCCGGCGCTGGGCCTGACGCTTGATCAATGACTGCATCAGCCAGCCGACAAAGACCACGGAAATCATCAGCGACAGGGTCAGGGTGCCAAAGATCGCCCAGAAGTCTTCGGCAATGGCCGACGCGTACACCATCACCCCGACCGCAGGCGGCACCAGCAGCAACGGCAGATAGCGCAGCAGACTGCTGGCCGCCATGCTGATCGGCTCGCTGACTTCACCGCGCCACATCAAATACGCCATAAGCAGCACAAGGCCGATGATCGGCCCTGGCAAAATCGACAGAAACAGGTGGTTGAGCGCGGTCCCCAGCAGTTGGAACAGCACCAGCCATGTCAAACCCCTTAACAGCATGAAGACTCCAGCAGATAAACGAACCCGGCGAACGATCGGCGTCATTATAAACACGCTGCGCCAGAGGTCATGAGTGGGTATTCGCATTGCTGCAGTTGCTTGACCGGCCAGCTCCCCTCTGCTGATCTGGTGATTCGCCTGCACGCATTGGCTGCTGCGGGCAGTGGCCGTTCAGTACACCCTCATCAGACAAGGAGAGCAGTATGCCTTCTGTACCCGTCACAGAACTCAGGCAGTACATCGGCAAGGACGCAGGCTATTCAGACTGGCTGACTATCGACCAGCAGCGTATCAACCTGTTCGCCGACGCCACAGGGGATTTCCAGTTCATCCATGTCGACCCGGTCAAAGCGGCGCAGACGCCGTTCGGCGCGACCATCGCACATGGCTTCCTGTCGTTGTCGCTGATTCCCAAGCTCATGGAGGGCATCATGGTACTGCCCGAAGGCTTGAAGATGGCGGTCAATTACGGGATGGACAGTGTGCGCTTCGTTCAACCGGTGACGGTCAACTCGCGGGTGCGTCTCAAGGTCCAGCTGACCGACGTGAGCGAGAAAAAACCCGGCCAGTGGTTGCTCAAGGCAACGGCCACGCTGGAGATCGAAGGTCAGGAAAAACCCGCTTTTGTGGCCGAACCTTTAACGTTGTGTTTCGTATAAAGCGTTTAAAACATGAAACAGTCGTAACAGACTGTTTCATCCCGTTGACTCGCTGCGGCATACTCCCCTGCGGTCGTGCCCCCTAACATCTGCTCAAGCGGAGCCGGGCTCGCCCCTGAATCATTCTTCCGGGATCTCACATGCGCGCGCTCGCTCCATTGGCTTTGACACTCTTGATCGCAGGCTGCGGTGATGGCGAATCAATTTTGCCACCCGACGGTCGCCTGCCCGACGGCGGACGCTACCGGGGCGATCTGGTCAACGGCGTCCTGCAGGGCCAGGGCCGCATCGATTACCCCAACGGCAGCTGGTTCGCAGGTCAGTTCGAAAACGGCCTGCGGCAGGGTCAGGGCGAATGGCACGCCAGCAATGGCGACGTCTACAAGGGCGGCTTCGAGCAAGGTCTGTTCAATGGCCAGGGCCGACTGACCACCCGCGCTGGCGCGAGTTATGTCGGCAGCTTCAAACTTGGCATGCGTGACGGCGAAGGCACCCAGAAAGACAAGGGCGTGCTTTATCGTGGCCAGTTCAAGGCCGGTGTATACGACGGCCCCGGTCGCCTGGAACTGGAAGACGGCAGCCAGCATCAAGGCATGTTCGCCAATGGCAAGGCCAACGGCGAGGGGTCGCGCAGTGACGCCAGCGGCAACCAGTACAGTGGCAACTTCATCGACGGTCAATTGCAGGGCACCGGCAGCTTCACCAGTGCTGAAGGCGATCAATACGTCGGCAATTTCCGCAACGGCCAGCTGGACGGCAAGGGGCGCTATGAAAACAGCGACGGTGACGTCTGGAGCGGTGAGTTCAAGGAAGGCGCGCTGACCGGCAAAGGCGAGTTGATCGGTTCTGACGGCAGCCGCTATCAGGGTGATTTCGACAACTGGCGCTTCATGGGTCAGGGCCAGTTGCTACTGGCCGATGGCAGCCGCTACATCGGCCAGTTCGCCGATGACACCTACCAGGGCGACGGCGTGCTGATTTCTCCGGATGGCAAGGAGCAGCGCGGCATCTGGGCCAACGGCGAGCGAATCCGTGATGCCAAAGGCAAATTGCTCCCGGACCCACTCGAAGCCGGGCTGCTGGTCCAGGGTTCGCTGCTGGACAAGGCACTGGCAGGAGTGCCGGCGTCGACACCGGCCACCGAGCTGTACACGCTGGTCGTGGGTGGCGACGGCAAGCAGAGCGTGTTCATGCGCGAAGCGGACTACGTGAGCAATCTGCTCAAGTCGCGCTTCGGTGCCGTCGGGCAAGTCAGCCTGGTCAATCATCGCGATCACATGGATGACCGGCCGATGGCGACGCGTGAAACCATCACCCGCGCAGTGCAGACACTTGCCCAGCGCACCGGCCCGGAAGACCTGGTGTTCATTTACCTGACCAGCCACGGCACTCAGGATCATGAACTGGTGCTCGACCAGCCACGCCTGTCGCTGGCAGACCTGCCCGCCGACGCATTGGCCGCGGCCCTCGCGCCACTGAAGAACCGTGACAAGGTTGTGGTGATTTCAGCCTGTTATTCCGGCGGCTTCATTCCCGACCTGAAAGATGAACGCACGCTGATCATGACCGCCTCGCGCGCCGACCGCGTCTCGTTCGGCTGCTCGGAAGAAGCCGACTTCACTTATTTTGGCGATGCACTATTTGCCAGGGCATTGGTCGAAACCGATGACCTGCAACACGCTTTCAACGAAGCGCAGGCCTATGTTGCGCAACGTGAGACCGAAGACAACTTCGAGGCCTCCGAACCGCAGATATGGGCACCCAAAGGAGTCCTGGCGCGCTGGCAGCAGTTGCGCAAGAGCCAGGCCGAACGCGCGTTGAGCACGGCGTTGAACCGCACGGAAGCGAAGACTTCGACTAGCCGCTAGGCTTAGCAGTATCAAGGAGAACGATATGTACCTGACGCCGCAACACATCCTGCTCGCAGGAGCCACGGGCCTGACAGGCGAGCATTTGCTGGACCGGCTGCTCAGCGAGCCGACCGTCACCCGCGTGCTGGCACCGACGCGCAAGCCGCTGGCCGAACACTCGCACCTGGAAAATCCGGTCGGCGAGCTGGCGACGCTGCTGCCAACGCTGTCTGGCCGGGTAGACATCGCATTCTGCTGCCTGGGCACCACGATCAAACAGGCGGGCTCGCAGGACGCCTTCAAGGCGGTCGATCTGGACATGGTCACAGCGTTCGCCAGCCGCGCCCGCGAGCTCGGCGCTCGCCATTTGCTGGTGATCAGCGCAGTCGGCGCAGATCCGCAGTCCAGCACCTTCTACAACCGCGTCAAAGGCGAAATGGAACAGGCGCTTCGTGCGCAGGGCTGGCCGCAACTGACCATCGCCCGCCCTTCCCTGCTGGTGGGCAGCCGTCCTGAAACCCGCTGGGTCGAGCAACTGGCGGCGCCCATCGCCAAACTGATCCCTGGCAAATACGGCGCCATCGAAGCCTGCCACCTGGCCCGCGCCCTGTGGCGGCTGGCGCTGGAAGAGCAGAACGGCGAACGGATCGTCGAATCGGATGAGCTGCGCAAGCTGGGCAAGTAGGTTCGCCGAGGCTCAGCGATGACCGTCCCCACGCTCCGCGCTCATCTTTAAACACAAGTCCGATTTTGATTCTGGCCGGAGGCCGTAGGAGCGAACTTGTTCGCGAATGCGATGTTTCAGACGGTACATTTTCGGCGATCATACCGCCCCTTTCGCGAACAAGCGATGCGTCGCCCGGCTTGCTCCTACGGCCTGCGGCCAGAATCAAAAGCAGATTTGTATATAACGATCAGCTCCGCATGGGAATGATCTGCGTCACATTAAAGCCCGCCCGTAGCCTGAACCCCCAGTCCCGCGGCCGTCAGCAATGACAGTGGCAGCAGCAGGGTGTCGAGCAGCGCACTGCCCGGCAGGTCAAGGCCAGGGTAGCTGGGAGCTTGTGCGCCGAATCGGTCGGCGGCACAGCAACCACCCTGCAGCGCATACATATTCAAGCGCGTACCGGCATACACCACCGGCGCGCCCGGTTTGGCCGCATTGAGCGTGCGTGCCGTTGCGCAGCCGGTCAGCGCCAGCGCAAGCGCGACCAGCAGCAGCTTATTCATCGCTGCCAATATGGTGTTCGCCCCAGCGCGGCAGCATGTCCTGAGGAATATTCAGCAGATTGAGGATCCGCGCAACGACAAAGTCCACCAGGTCGTCGATGGTCTGCGGCTGGTGATAAAAGCCGGGAGACGCCGGCAAAATCACTGCACCCATGTTCGACAGCTTGAGCATGTGTTCCAGATGAATGCTGGAATACGGCGCTTCGCGCGGCACCAGAATCAATTGGCGCCGCTCCTTCAGCGTCACGTCAGCGGCGCGCTCGATCAGATTGTTGCAGGCCCCGGTGGCAATCGCCGACAGCGAACCGGTGGAACACGGCACCACCACCATCGCGCTCGGCGCACCCGAGCCGGAGGCCACTGGCGACATCCAGTCATCGCGCCCATAGACACGAATCTGCCCGGCAGACGCACCGGTGTACTCCGTCAGAAACGCCTGCATCATCATCGCCTTGGGCGGCAGGCGTACGTCGGTCTCGGTGGCCATCACCAGTTGCGCCGCCTTGGAGATCAGGAAGTGCACTTCCCGATCCTCACGCACCAGACAATCCAGCAGGCGCAGGCCATATGGCGCGCCGGAAGCGCCGGTCATGGCAACCGTAACGCGCTCCGGGCCGCTCATTGCAACGCCTCGGCCAGTTTGCCATGTAAGCCGCCAAAGCCGCCGTTGCTCATGATCACGATGTGCGTGCCGGGCTGCGCCTGGCTTTTGACCTGGGCGATGATTGCCTCAAGGGAATCACAGACCAACGCAGGCACAGTGCCTCCCGCGACTGTTGCCGCCAGGTCCCAGCCCAGATTGGGCGGAGCGTACCAGACCACCTGATCCGCCTGACCCACGCTTTCCCGCAGGCCGTCGCGATGCGCGCCAAGCTTCATCGAGTTGGAGCGCGGCTCGATGACCGCAATGATCGACGCATCACCGACCTTCTTGCGCAGGCCGTCCAGTGTGGTGGCGATAGCCGTGGGGTGATGGGCGAAGTCATCATAAATAGTGATGCCGCGCACGTCGGCGACCTTTTCCATGCGCCGCTTGACGCTCTTGAACGCACTGAGCGCCTGCACCCCCAGCAACGGCACGACGCCCACATGGCGAGCGGCTGCCAGTGTCGCCAGGGCGTTGGCCACGTTGTGCCGACCGGTCATGTCCCAGTCGACGGCGCCCTGAAGTTCGCCTTCGAACAGCACTTCAAAGCGCGAGCCGTCTTCGCTCAACAGCCGTGCCTGCCACTGACCGTTCTGGCCCGTGGTCTGTACCGGCGTCCAGCAGCCCATCTCGATGACCCGCGACAACGCCGGCTCGGTCGTCGGATGGATCACCAGGCCTTCGCTCGGAATGGTACGCACCAGATGGTGAAACTGACGTTCGATGGCCGGCAGGTCGGGGAAGATGTCGGCATGATCGAACTCAAGATTGTTGAGAATCGCTGTCCGCGGACGGTAGTGGACGAACTTGGAGCGTTTGTCGAAGAACGCGCTGTCGTATTCATCGGCCTCGACCACAAAGAACGGGGTCTCGCCCAGACGTGCCGACACGGCGAAGTTCTGCGGGATGCCACCGATCAGGAAGCCGGGGCTCATGCCCGCGTGTTCCAGCACCCAGGCCAGCATGCTGCTGGTGGTGGTCTTGCCGTGCGTGCCGGCCACGGCCAGTACCCAGCGGCCTTGCAGCACATGGTCCGCCAGCCACTGCGGGCCAGACACATACGGCAAACCTGTGTTGAGCACATATTCAACCGCCGGGTTGCCACGCGACAGCGCGTTGCCGACCACCACCAGGTCCGGCGCGGGGATCAGTTGCACGGGATCATAGCCTTGGGTCAGCTCGATGCCCTGCGCCTGGAGCTGGGTGCTCATCGGTGGATAGACGTTGGCGTCGGAGCCCGTGACCCGGTGGCCCAACGCTTTGGCGAGCACCGCCAGAGACCCCATGAACGTGCCGCAGATACCAAGGATATGAATATGCATGACCAACCTCTCAGAACATCTGCGCAGGTTAACGTAGGGACGGTGAAATGGCACCCTGAGTTTGTCCGTCGTCTTGCGCGTACGCCCCATTTCAATGCCCGGCAGATAAGCCTAAAGTCCTAGCCACGGCCGAATGCAAATGGCCTATTCTTGAACGCTCGTTGCCAGATACCCGAAAGCAGAATCGACACAGACTCCCTCACAACAAGAACCAGGAGACATACCATGCGTTACGCTCATCCCGGTACCGAAGGCGCCATCGTCAACTTCAAGGAACGCTACGGTAACTACATCGGCGGCGAGTTCGTCGCGCCGGTCAAAGGCCAGTACTTCACCAACACCTCGCCGGTCACCGGCAAGGCCATCGCAGAATTTCCGCGCTCCACCGCCGAAGACATCGACAAGGCACTCGACGCTGCGCACGCCGCCGCTGCAGCCTGGGGCTCGACCTCGGTACAGGCCCGCTCGCTGGTCCTGCTGAAGATTGCCGATCGCATCGAAGCCAATCTGGAAGTCCTGGCCATCACCGAAACCTGGGACAACGGCAAAGCGATCCGCGAAACCCTCAACGCCGATATCCCGCTGGCCGCCGACCATTTCCGCTACTTCGCCGGCGTGCTGCGCGCGCAGGAAGGCAGCGCCGCCGAAATCGACGGCAATACCGTGGCCTATCACATTCATGAGCCGCTGGGCGTGGTCGGGCAGATCATCCCGTGGAACTTCCCGCTCCTGATGGCGGCCTGGAAACTCGCCCCTGCGCTGGCGGCCGGTAATTGCATCGTGCTCAAACCTGCCGAGCAGACGCCGCTGGGCATCAGCGTGCTGATCGAACTGATCGGCGACCTGCTGCCTCCCGGGGTGCTGAACATCGTGCAGGGTTATGGCCGCGAGGCGGGTGAAGCGCTGGCCAGCAGCAAACGCATCGCCAAAATCGCCTTCACCGGCTCGACACCGGTCGGCTCGCACATCATGAAACTGGCGGCGGACAACATCATCCCGTCCACCGTGGAACTGGGCGGCAAGTCGCCGAACATCTTCTTCGAAGACATCATGAGTGCCGAGCCGGAGTTCATCGACAAGGCCGCTGAAGGCCTGGTCCTGGCGTTCTTCAATCAGGGCGAAGTCTGCACCTGCCCGTCCCGCGCGCTGGTGCAGGAGTCGATCTATCCACAGTTCATGGAAGCGGTGCTGCGCAAGGTCGAGAAGATCAAACGCGGCGACCCGCTGGACACCGATACCATGGTCGGCGCCCAGGCATCCGAGCAACAATTCGACAAGATTCTTTCGTACCTGGACATCGCCAAGGGCGAAGGCGCCGAACTGTTGACCGGCGGCAAAGTGGAGAAGCTGGAGGGCAACCTGTCCACCGGCTACTACATCCAGCCGACGCTGCTCAAAGGCAACAACAAGATGCGCGTGTTCCAGGAGGAGATCTTCGGTCCGGTGGTCAGCGTCACGACCTTCAAGGACGAAGCCGAAGCCGTGGCCATCGCCAACGATACCGAGTTCGGCCTGGGCGCAGGCCTGTGGACCCGCGACATCAACCGCGCCTACCGCGTGGGCCGGGCGATCAAGGCCGGACGCGTGTGGACCAACTGCTACCACCTGTACCCGGCACACGCCGCGTTCGGTGGCTACAAGAAATCCGGCGTCGGCCGCGAAACCCATAAAATCGCGCTTGAGCATTATCAGCAGACCAAAAACCTGCTGGTGAGCTACGACACCAACCCGCTGGGTTTCTTCTAGGTATTTAGGTCCGCTGCTCAGGTTGGAACACGCCCCCTGTAGGAGCGGACCGGGCGACGCTTCGCTTGTCCGCGAAGACAGTAGTTCAGACGATACCTTCCCGGAGAATGTACTGGCCCTTTCGCGAACAAGTTCGCTCCCACGGCCTTCGGCCAGAATCAAAAGCGGACTTGTGTATAGCACCGAGCCCTATTGCGCGGTAACAAGAAACACATCACGCACCAACCCTGTGCATCACGCCCCGGCTTAACGCTGCGGCGTGATGTATCCTGCCCTGGACTAATCCGCTTACGCCTGCAAACTCGCACTCCCGGTCGGGATGGAGTATTAATTGCTTACGTTGCTTCCCATAGTCGTTTGAACCGGGACGTCACCGGTTCGACCGAAAGACTACGTCCGACGCGAACAGCGCGACGTCATGGAGAATCTGTATGGCGAGCTTTTCCCATTCTGTCGGTGCGCAGACGTACCGCTTCGACAGCCTCAAAGAAGTCATGGCCAAGGCCAGTCCTGCGCGCTCCGGTGATTACCTGGCCGAAGTCGCTGCGCAGAACGACGGCGAACGGGTCGCCGCGCAAATGGCGCTGGCGAATATTCCGCTCAAGCACTTTCTTGAAGAAGCCCTGATTCCCTATGAACAGGACGAAGTCACCCGGCTGATCATTGATACCCACGACAAACTGGCGTTCGCCCCGGTCAGTCATCTGACAGTCGGCGGCTTTCGCGACTGGCTGCTCAGCGACAAGGCCGACGAAACCAGTCTCCGCGCGCTGGCCCCAGGTCTGACCCCGGAAATGGCCGCAGCCGTTTCAAAGATCATGCGCGTGCAGGATCTGGTGCTGGTGGCGCAGAAAATCCGCGTGGTCACGCGCTTCCGTAACACCATGGGCCTGCGCGGCCGGCTGTCGACACGCCTGCAACCCAATCACCCGACCGACGACCCGTCCGGCATTGCCGCCAGCGTGCTCGATGGTCTGCTGTACGGCAATGGCGATGCCATGATCGGCATCAACCCGGCCACCGACAGCACCTCGTCCATCGTCGCCCTGCTGGAAATGCTCGACGCCATCGTCCAGCGCTATGAAATACCGACCCAGTCCTGCGTACTGACCCACGTCACCACCTCCATTGAAGTGATCAACCGTGGCGTGCCGGTCGATCTGGTGTTTCAGTCGATCACCGGCACTGAGGCCGCCAACGCCAGCTTCGGCATCAGCCTCAAGCTGTTGCAGGAAGGCTATGAAGCGGGCCTGAGCCTGAACCGCGGCACCCTCGGGCAAAACCTGATGTATTTCGAGACCGGACAAGGCAGCGCGCTGTCGGCCAACGCGCATCATGGCGTCGACCAGCAGACCTGCGAGACCCGCGCCTACGCCGTCGCCCGGCATTTCAACCCGTTTCTGGTCAACACCGTGGTCGGTTTCATCGGCCCCGAGTACCTGTACAACGGCAAACAGATCATCCGCGCCGGTCTGGAGGATCACTTCTGCGGCAAGCTGCTGGGCGTGCCGATGGGCTGTGACATCTGCTACACCAACCACGCAGAGGCCGATCAGGACGACATGGACACCCTGCTGACCCTGCTGGGCGTCGCGGGGATCAACTTCATCATGGGCATCCCCGGCTCCGACGACATCATGCTCAACTACCAGACCACCTCGTTCCACGACGCGCTGTACGCCAGGCAAAGCCTGGGCCTGCGTCCTGCGCCGGAATACGAAGCCTGGCTGGAAAAAATGGGCATCTTCACCCAGGCCGACGGCCGTGTGCGCTTCGGCGACAGCCTGCCGCCAGCCTTCCGTCAGGCGCTGGCGCATCTAGCATGAGTGACGAGCCGATGAACGAACTACAAGACAGCGCCGCCCCCGCCAATCCATGGCTGGAACTGCGCCGCCTGACCCCTGCGCGTATTGCGCTGGGGCGTACCGGCACCAGCCTGCCGACCTCTGCGCAGCTGGACTTTCAAGCCGCCCATGCGCAGGCACGCGACGCGGTGCATCTGGCTTTCGACCATGCCGCGATCAGCGCACAACTGACGGAAAAGAGTCGTGAAACCCTGCTGCTGCACAGCGCCGCCGCCGACCGGGACAGCTACCTGCAGCGCCCGGACCTGGGCCGTCGCCTTAATGACGAATCAGCGCAGACGTTGCGCGACTACGCCGAAGCTCATCCGGGCGGTCTCGATCTGGCGGTAGTGGTCGCCGACGGTCTGTCCGCCCTGGCGGTGCATCGGCATGCGGTGCCTTTCCTCATTCGCCTGGAAGAACAGGCCAGCGCCGAAGGCTGGTCGCTGTCGCCAGTGATCATGGTCGAGCAGGGCCGCGTCGCCGTGGCCGATGAGGTCGGTGAACTGCTCGGTGCGAAGATGGTGGTCATTCTGATCGGCGAGCGCCCCGGTCTAAGCTCCCCCGACAGCCTGGGCCTGTACTTCACCTACGCGCCGAAGGTCGGGCTGAACGATGCGCACCGCAACTGTATTTCCAATGTTCGCCTGGAAGGCTTGAGCTACGGCATGGCCGCTCATCGGCTGCTGTACCTGATGCGCGAGGCCTGCAGGCGGCAGATTTCCGGGGTCAACCTGAAAGACGAAGCCGAACTGCAGACTCTGGAATCAGGCGGCACTGACGATCATTCAGACAAACCCATCGGCAACTTCCTGCTCGACGGCCCTGCCGCGCCACACTAGGCGCCACACTGGCTTATGCCGTTCACAGCCGCCGGGCAGATTCGCGTAACCCTCCCGGCTTGCGGCATAAGCCCGGATGAACATTGCGGCCTGCTCTTCCCTCCTCAAGGCTGTACTGCTCCCTCCCGTTCAACCCCGCCGTTTATTCCAAAACCCCTTCTGCGCATTCTGCTTCTATAATGCCGCGCAGTCGTTTCTTCCGCATGCGACCCCGGACAGGGTTCTCGCCTCAGGTGCCTTAATGGAATTCAACCCGCTCGACCTTATTCTGCATCTCGACGTTTACCTTGACCTGTTGGTGACCAACTACGGTACATGGGTCTATGCGATTCTGTTTCTGGTGATTTTCTGCGAGACCGGACTGGTGATCATGCCCTTCCTGCCGGGCGACTCGCTGCTGTTCATCGCTGGCGCCGTGGCTGCTGGCGGCGGCATGGACCCGGTCCTGCTGGCCGGGTTGCTGATGCTCGCAGCGATTCTGGGCGACAGCACCAACTACGTGATTGGCCGCACGGTCGGCGAAAAACTGTTCAGCAATTCGTCATCGCGAATCTTCCGCCGCGACTACCTGCTGCGCACCCAGAATTTCTACGCACGCCACGGCGGCAAGACCGTCACGCTGGCGCGCTTCCTGCCGATTATCCGCACCTTCGCGCCCTTCGTCGCGGGCGTCGGCAGAATGTCCTATCCGCGCTTCGTGGGCTTCAGCGTGCTGGGCTCGGTGCTGTGGGTCGGCAGCCTGGTGACACTGGGCTTCTTCTTCGGCAACGTGCCATTCATCAAGCACAACCTGACCTTTCTGGTACTGGCAATCATCCTGCTGTCGCTGGTGCCGATGGTCATTGGCGTAGTGCGCAGCCGCAGCGCGCGTCCGGTCGACGCGCGCTGAATCATGTGGTCATTCAGCCACTGGCGCAGGCAGCGCACGCTGGCCCGACACCCGGTTGCTGAAGAGCTATGGCAGAACGTCTGCGCACGTCTGCCGATCCTCGATGGCCTGAGCAACGGGCAGCACGCGCAACTGCGTGACGCCTGCGTGCTGTTTCTGCATGACAAACACCTCAGCGCGCTGCCGGGCGTTGATCTGGATGACGAACAGCGGCTGTTTCTCGCCGCCCAGGCGCAGCTGCCGCTGCTGAACCTCGGCGAACTGAACTGGTATCAGGGTTTTCACGAAATCGTGTTGTACCCCGACGACTTCGTCAGCCCGCAGCGCCATCGCGATGCCAGCGGCGTCGAACACGAGTGGGATGGCGAGCACAGCGGCGAAGCCTGGCTGCAGGGCCCGGTGATTCTGGCCTGGCCCGGCGTATTGAGCAGCGGCGGCTGGGATGGCTACAACCTGGTGATCCATGAACTGGCGCACAAGCTCGACATGCTCAACGGCGACGCCAATGGCCTGCCGCCGCTGCACAGCGACATGCAGGTGACCGAGTGGGCCCGCGTCATGCAAAGCGCGTTCGATGATCTCAACCGGCAACTGGACCACAACCCCGACGCAGAACCCGCCATCGACCCCTATGCCGCCGAAGACCCCGCCGAGTTCTTCGCCGTGACCAGCGAATACTTCTTCAGCGCGCCCGACCTGCTGCACGGCAGTTACCCGGCCGTCTACGAACAACTGAAAGCGTTCTACCGTCAGGACACCCTGGCGCGGCTCGACCTGCTGCGTCAACAGGACCCGGCATACCGGGACAGCTGACGGCCTCCAAGGCCATGCGTGGCAACCAAAACAGAATATGCCTATAATCCGGACCACTTTATGGCGGTTCGCGCCACAATCTGTCTGTTCAACCAGGGGGGCAATGCCCAATGAGCTACAGCAAGATTCCGGCTGGTAAAGACCTGCCGAACGACATCTACGTCGCCATCGAAATCCCGGCCAACCACGCGCCGATCAAATACGAAATCGACAAAGATTCCGATTGCCTGTTCGTTGACCGTTTCATGGCCACCCCGATGTTCTACCCGGCCAACTATGGTTTCATCCCCAACACCCTGGCTGACGACGGCGACCCGCTGGACGTGCTCGTGGTAACGCCATACCCGGTTACCCCTGGCTCGGTTATCCGCGCACGCCCGGTCGGCATCCTGCACATGACTGACGACGGCGGCGGCGATGCCAAAGTTATCGCAGTGCCACACGACAAGCTGTCCCAGCTGTACGTCGACGTGAAAGAGTACACCGACCTGCCGCCGCTGCTGCTCGAGCAGATCAAGCACTTCTTCGAGAACTACAAGGATCTCGAAAAAGGCAAATGGGTGAAGATCGAAGGTTGGGGCAACGCTGACGCTGCCCGTGCCGAGATCACCAAATCGGTTGCAGCGTACAAAGGCTGATCATCGATTGGCGTTTCAGGGCACGCCACACCCGTGCCCTGAAACACGCGTCCCCCTCCTCGCTGTACCTCCCCGAACACCTCGCTCGCCGAAACACAATCCATCTTTTTTGCAACTCGCACGTTTAAAAATGTGCCCGGCTTTTAGACATTCAATGAACAGTTCGTTAAGGCCCGTATAGCGGGGGTAAACGCGCACTACGTCGTTTAGCCGCAAAAGCGCTATTACGGAATCCACCTACACGACATTCATTCCATCCGTAGTCCGGATAGCCACGCCCACCCTGGGATAACGTCGACGTCAACACCTCGTTCATTTAAACGCCCCGGCGACGCCCGTAGACTTCGCCACTATGAATACATCAGGTGATCGACTCCGCATCCTCCTTCGGGAGTGCCATCTCACAGCGACTGATTTTGCCGCCAACCGCAAAATCACGCCGCAACACGTCAATAACTGGTTCAAGCGCGGCGTGCCCATGGCGCGGATTGACGAGGTGGCTGAACTGTTGACCGTCAACGCCCGCTGGCTGCGCACCGGCGAAGGCCCCAAACACCCTAACGAATGCGCCAATGAAAACACCGGCGGCGATACCCGCGTCATCATTCATCAGGCCAGAAACGTGTCGCGCGGCGATGTGGAAATCCAGATTTTCATGGAAGCCGAATCCACCCACGGCGTCGGCAAGACCGTCCTCGCCGAAGCCCCCGGACAGAAAATCCGCCTGCCCCTGCAAGTCCTGCAGAACATGGGCATCGACCCGAAAAACTGCATGTGCGTCGCCATGGTCGGCAACAGCATGGCCGATAAGATCCAGGATGGCTCGATCCTCGGCGTCGACCGCGAGCTGACCCAGGTCATCGACGGCGAAATCTACGCCCTCGAACACGGCGGCATCCTGCGCGTCCGCTACCTCTACCGCCTGCCCAACGGCGGCCTGCGCCTGCGCAGCCACAACGACGCCGAATACCCGGACGAACTGTTCAGCGCCGAAGACATCGACCGGGAGAAAATACGGATTCTGGGCTGGATATTCTGGTGGTCGACACTGAACAGCCGACGCAATGCCATGCTGCTGTTATGAGGCGTTTACGGCTGAAAGGCATTCGGGCTGGGCATGGAAGGCGAAGTTCAGTATCCTGTTCGCCATCCAGAGCACCTGACGCAGTCATGCGATGCGGTGTTTGAACAGAGCATGCGATCCGTTTGCTCTGTTGCCTATTCGCGCTTCTTCAAGAGGCGCATCTGTTGAAGGCGATTGCGGTCTATCAAAAATAGATCAGAACCGCCTACGAGAAGCCGGCCACAAGCCGGCTTTTTAATGTCTGCTGCTTTCTTCTTGCGGCTGGACAGTGGATATTCGCTATCTTAAGCAACATGAATCTCCGCCAGCACAAGGAAGCGTTCAGCGCAGCAGCGCCTGACCTTCAATTTGCCGTGATCACGATTCATCGAAACTTCGCGCTCAAAAACCGCTGGAAGATCATCCCTCAACACCCACTAGCTAATCATGCCATTCAGCTACTCGACTATGCCGAAGGCTTCGAAGCTATCAATTGGGCCGTCATGAATGTAAGGGACTATCATGATGCCGAATGTAAAAGCGTCTGCATGGCAGAGTGCCTATCGCCCAATATTGTTTCCCCTCAAGATTTCTTCAAGATTTTTGTTTCGAATGCCGAGATTGAGGCCTTCTGCGGGGCTAAAATGCGCGACGCTGGTTTTAATGTGCAGCTCGGGGTGAACAGGGGAATGTTTCTTAGATGATTTATCGCAGTCTGAATCCAGAAAAAGCTCTGATTTGGCGGATCGTCCATCGCGATAATCTGCCCTGGATTCTGGATAACGGCCTACATTGCGCCAGCTCCGACGTGCAGGCACCGTATTATGTGAACATCGGCAACACCGACCTGATCGACAAACGCCGCAACCGCGTTGTTCCCCTTGCTCCCGGGGGCGTATTGTCTGACTACGTGCCGTTCTACTTCACACCTTTCTCTGTGATGATGAAAAACATCCAGTCCGGGTGGAGCGTTCAGCAGCGTAGCAATGAAGAGATAGTGATTCTGGTCTCAAGCCTTCCCCGCGCCGAACATCTCGGTCTCGCTTTCGTCTTCACCAACGCACATGCCTATCCCGACTGGACCGACTACTACAGCGATCTGGCAGATCTTGACCGGGTCGACTGGTCTATAATCCAGCGACGCGATTTCAAGCGCGATGCTGATGATCCACGTAGGATGGAGCGTTATCAGGCCGAAGCGCTCATTCACCATCACCTACCGATCACAGGACTCCTTGGCATCATGTGCTACGACGATGCAACGAAAGAACGTATTGAGCAAGACGTTGCCGCCAGAGGTCTGACCTTGCCTGTCCACGCGCGCCCGGGATGGTATTTCCAATGATCAGATTCACCCAAGGCAATCTGCTGGAAGCAGATACCGAAGCTCTCGTGAACACGGTGAACACGGTAGGCGTGATGGGAAAAGGCATTGCACTGATGTTCAAGGAGCGCTTTACCGAAAACTACCGCCTCTATTCGGCGGCGTGCAAGGCTGGTGAGGTAGAGACCGGAAAGGTTCACGTAACGACAGTCAACGAACTGGACGGGCCGCGCTGGATAGTGAATTTTCCTACCAAGCGTCACTGGCGTTCCCCCTCGCAGATGGCATGGATAACTGAAGGCTTACGGGACCTGCGCCGCTTTTTGATCGATAACCAAGTCAAATCCGTAGCAGTTCCACCTCTCGGTGCTGGTAATGGCGGTTTGAAATGGGTAGAGGTCCGTGAGCAGATTGTTGATGTCTTGAGTAATCTGGATGTCGATGTACTTGTCTTTGAACCTACCGATCAATATCTGAATGTCGCGAAGCGCAGCGGTGTCGAGAAGCTGACGCCTGCACGCGCACTCATCGCCGAACTCGTTCGGCGCTACTGGGTTTTGGGCATGGAATGTAGCCTGCTTGAGATTCAGAAGCTCGCTTGGTTTCTGGAGCGTTCGATAGAACAATTGCCAAGCGCAAAGAACCCCTTGGATCTCAAATTTGTAGCCCACAAATATGGGCCATACGCCAATCGCCTTGAGCATCTGCTCGACAATCTCGATGGCAGCTACCTGCATTGCGATAAACGCATCAGCGACGCAGGTATTAACGACGTGATCTGGTTTGACGAGGGCCGTAAGGCTTTTCTGCAAACCTATCTGAAAACAGAGGCCAAGGAATATTCCCAGGCTCTGGAGCGCACAGCAGAGCTGATTGACGGCTTTGAGTCGCCTTTCGGCATGGAGCTGTTGGCGACGGTTGACTGGTTATTGAGTAAGTCGGGAGTTTCTCCAACGGTTCCGGCAGTGCGCGAAGCATTGAAACATTGGGATGGAGGCGCAGGTGCGGCTGCTCGGAAAAGCAGGCTGTTCGATGATCAAGCTCTCGGCATTGCGTTAAAGCGGTTGACTGCCAGCAATCTCAGTACAGAGATAGCCGCACCCTAGGTCTCATCTACTCTGTGTTTTGACTATCAAAATAGCAGTCCACTGCGAAGACAACGCTCATTTCAACTGCTAGGTTCGTGACGTTTTGCCCCAGCGTGCTGCAGCAGAGCAAAACAGTCTGCCAGGCATAGCTATCGCGTTCTACGGCGCTGTTCAGTTTGGTCATCAGCTCGCTGACCAAATCGAAGATCCGGGTAATGCGGTGCACAGAAGCGCGGGTATTTGAGATTGCTGTTTGACCAGTCCCTCAGGTTCGGGAATAACTCTTTGAGATGTCGCGTTCGGCGCTCAATCATTTTCCCTCCCCCAACCGCCTCCGTCGCGCCACCAGCGCCCTGCGCAGGGAAACATCCGCATACTCCATAAACAGCGTTGCCAATCGATTCAGCGCTGCCTCCTCCTCTTCACCGCCCACGATTGAATCGAAGCCGAGCGCACGCTTGTTCTGTTCGGGCAGTTCTTCCCAGCTGGTCATGAGATAGGCATACATTGCGCTGACGATTTGGCACTGGGTCATGACATCAGGTACTGGGGCGTATGAGGTGGCGTTAGAGCGTTGCTTTAGCGCACGACATTGTGGACATAGGTTTCGCGTAAGCGACAAGCCAAGGTAAAGACGCCTACGGCGCAGCAACTGGGCTTTTCTGATTTTCATAAGACCTCCTTGAACGTGTGCGTACATCCTTGAGGTACATATCTTAATCGAAAAACCTATTTTGGGATAATCCCAAATCGGGTTTATTTAGGTAGCCGGACTATTCAGACGGCGTGCCCAAGTGAAAACCATCCATAATGCTCGCTACCAGGCGTTGCTTGATCTTTTGCTGGAAGCGCGCAATGCAGCCGGTATGACGCAAAAAGAATTAGCCGTCAGGCTAGGGCGACCGCAGTCGTTTGTCTCGAAGACGGAGAATGCCGAGCGCAGGCTCGATGTCATCGAGTTCATGGATGTCTGTCGGGGGATCGGGACTGATCCATATGCGTTGCTCAGCAAGCTGGATGAACGCTTGCGCAACGCATGACGTGTTTTCGATACCTGCCCACGCCCAGCCCTCAAACCCGATAAGACTCCGCATGCGCGACCTTCCTCAGCGTGCGCCAGTACGAGCGAATGCGCTTGGCGAGGGTCGGCGAGGTGCTGAACAGTACGATGGTCGCAAAGGACACCCACCAGCCGGGGCGCAGGCATGTCAGCAGGTATTGATTGAGCCAGATGCGCGCGATCCTCAGCCTGTAGCCCTGCGGGTCGAGCCTCTGCAATTGCTCTATCGCAGAGGCTTTGTAGAGTGTGGTCAATACGCGGCGGCTGGTCAGAAAGCGTTCCGGGAAGTCGACGCCAGCCTCGCAGTGGTTGAGGACTCTGAAGTTGCGTCTCAAGACGTTGTCCCATAATTTCAGGTTGCTCAGCCCTACCTCGCAGGGCCGCGCAAGCCGGGCGTCGATGCCCTTCCTGTGCATGACACCCAGCATCAGTGCCTGCTCGCTCACCAGGCGCGCGGATGTGTAGCCAATGAAGTTGCCAAACGGGTTGCGAGACGGCCTGTCGTTGAACAGCGCGTCCCTTTCGAACAGGGGTTGCTCCCACATGGCGAGCATCGCGTCGCGCGTGCCGAATTGAACGAGATCCGATATGTGGAACAACATCGGCAACCGTTCAGGGTCGCGAATATAAAGCGTCGTGGTGGTGATGGGCGTGTCGAACAGTTGTGTCTCGCCCGGCTCGGTATCATCAGACTGGCCTATGACGGCCAGTGCAGCGCTGGTCAGGTTGTGATCGGCGCGCATTTTCATGACATAGGGTCTTGAAGCGCTCTGAATACCGCATAACGTCGATCGCAGCATGCGATTGATGTTGATCTGATTACCGGCGTCATCGACGAAGGCACCCGGATCATCCGACATGACGATCTGGTCCGCCTTCACACCGGACGTATCTTCATGACGCCAGGTCGAAACGATGATTTCGGCATCTGGCAGGTGCGTCCGGATCGACGCGATGCAGGCGAAGATGTTTCGTTTGGAACTCAGGTTGCGATACAGGGGGCCCTGAATAACCACGCTGATTTTTCTGGAATCGACGGCCACAAGATGAGGCATGTGTTTAACCTTGTAATGAGAAGCGCCTGCTACCGACGGCTAGCGGCAGATCGGTCAATGGGATCTTGCAACACGCCGAAAGACGCGCAGAGCAACACGCCGTATTCGACGCAGAATGCCCGCCAGCAATGGAAGACTTATCAGTACTCGCTCAAGACGAGTGACCATCAATAACCTTCTGATCTGAACGGAACGGGCTGAGGCGGTTGTGCTTGCCGGCAAATTGTTGAACGACGCATTGAGGGTTCGCGAATAAATGCCCAGATGCATGGCGGGCACCATGATCACGAGGTTTCGCTTTCGCAGCCTCGCGCTCAGATAGTTGTAACGAGCAATTTTCTGGATGAAGTCCATGCAGGTAGCCGAGTCATGCTGGCCAAAATCAATCAGCACCCAGTCGCTTTCGACTTTATCCATGTGCCGGGCAATTCTGTTCGCCACAATGCCGCTCAAACCATTGTCGTGAAGAAAATCCTCCAGGCTGAACAGGGCGTGTTCCGTCGGTAGATCGCTGACGGGCAGTTCGCTCAGGTTGTAGCGGTCATCAATCACAAGCACGGGAACGGTCTTTCTGTGCTCGTGCTGAATGTGCGCCAGCTGACAGATCAACTGATGACTGGAGGGGCTGGGGCTCAGATGAGAAACGACGAATACCTTCACTTCGCCCCCTGGATGTAGGACTTGAAAGGTGTGGAGTTGTAGACGGCCTTCACAGCAGCCCACAGGCTTTCAAAATAGAAGATTTTCCCGTTATTTCTGTACACACGAATCGCAGAAATCAGAATGCCGGGGAGCGAAAGAAGATTGTGGTGAAAGTAGTCATCCTGCTGGCGGACGAACCAGGTCTGCGTACTGCGTTGACGCAACATATTGCGTACCTCACAGCTTTGCGTGATCAGCGTCTGTTTGGCCAGCACAGGGTCTGTGAGGAAGCGATTGACCAGAAACTCCTGACGGGTTTCTGTCAATTGGTCGAACAGCATGAGCCTCTCGAAGTCGGCGAGAAATTCTCTGACTGCGTCGATATCATTTCTGAAGCTGGACTGCTGGGCCACGCGATCGATCAGTTCGACCCAGACTCGAACAGAGATGCGATCAAGACCGGTAGGAATGACAACCGCCGATGGATTGGCCAGGTATTTGTCCCCGAACTGTTGCAGTCTGGCCAATGCGGCCTCGGCAGACAGATTGAAAAGAGGTTTCTTTTGAAGCAGGGACACATAGCAAGGCCCGGACACCTCAAGGCGCCCGTTAGCCGATTCGACTGAGCCCTTGCCACCCAGCAGCGCCCGGGAGGTCACCGACTGAGTGATACCAAAAGGGTTGATCCGATTTGGAATACCTGCCCGGGATGCGCGTAGTGCATGCTCGATGTCTTCGTATTCCACCCAGTGCAGGGACTCGTCCAGCGGGCAGGCATTCCAGACATCCTTGCGACAAATGTAGAGGCTGCCTGTCGGGTAGCTGGCGTCGCTGTTGTAGCGCATCGGGCTGGCGAAACAGAACCCGGTCCGGTCGACGTCCGGGAATATTGACGGCGCAATGGACTGAGCATTACCGCTGGTGCGGTGCAGCCCCAGCAGACCCTGAGCGACCTCGTCCATGGCCATGCCGTAATCCGAGTAGCGACGCGGGTGCATGCTGATTCGGTTATCGAAGAACATGCTTTGCAAGGTCATCAACGGATAGCGCGGGCCAAAGCGGCGGACAACTTCCCCGAAGTGTTTTGGCAGAAAGACGCGGTCATGCAGGATCACCAGATTGCTGTGTCTGGCCTCCAGCGCGAGACGGTTTTTCTTCTTGCAGATCTGCACAGGCGGGGCAGTGATGTCCTCACCCACGATGCGGACTTTGTCGAAATAGGCGAAGTTACTTCCCGGCGTGCCGCACAGCAGTATCTCCTTGTGCGGGATGTCAATTTCCAGAATGCGCTTCACGACGGCATTGAGAACGGTGGCGTCGCCTGGACCGACAGGGATGCCGAAGGTCCAGCTGTCGAGATCGTCGTTAGATTCCGCAGTCAGCCTGGATACTTTCTTGTAAGTGACCGAGTTGGCCGAACGCGCAATCACCTTGAGCGATCCCGCGAAGTAATCACGATCCAGATAACACTCGATAGGCGTGTCTTCGATGACCGTTATTTTTTCGCCAACATTCAGAAAGTGCGCACCGTCCCACAGCAGCAGGGGTGCCAGCGGTGAATCACTCTGGACACCATAAAAACAGTAGCTACCCGACCCATACAGACACAACGGACGCTGTGCGGCATGCAGTTTCCTGATCACCCGCTCAGGCTTGCGAAACGGATGCGCGCGGAACGAGATGAAGCTGGAACACTCATGGGGCAGCAGTAGCCCTACCGGGAGGCTGCGCAGACTGCCAGCCGCTATGTAACCGAGGCTTGGGTGATGCTGCAGATGGGTCGTTTTCATGGTCAGACGACGTACTTGTCAGCAAGCGCACCCGGCACCTTCACGACAACGGTGGTCGCATCGGTGAGCGCTTCGAACGCCGTGATGTCGCCCGGTTCCAGAACGATGATGTCGCCGGGATGCCAGACCTGATCGCGCATGTTGACCGACCCGGCAATGAGCAAGGTTATTTCGGTGGCGACCTTGTGGTAATGAGCCGCTTCCTTTTCACCTGCCTTGTAGGTCTTGACCCCGACCTCACAGGACTCGGTACTGAAAACTGCAGGTTCGAATCCGCCCACGAACCAGCCTTTGACCATGTCTTCCAGTCTGGCCGTTTTCATCGCATTTCTCCTGCTTCGAAAGCGTGGAGCTGACTGTCGGTTTTCAGTGGCCGGTACTGATTGGGTTCGATCCGGTAGGCGCCGATCCTCTTCTGCAACAGCACCAGCTCATTGAGGGCGGGAGCTATGTAGAAATTGTCGTTGACCCTGGCGTCCTTGCGAATCATCTCCTTGGCCGCCGATACGAACAGCGAGCCGGACTTGAACCAGTACACACCTGCAATGGCGTTTGAGCTGATCGGATTTTTTTCGGCAGCTTCTATAACCCGGCAGTCGCTATCCAGGCGCGCGAATGAATAACGAGGGTGCAGAGAATTGAAGATGACCACTCCGGCATCCTCATGGCTTTGCCGAAACGTGCGCACTACATCCTGCAGCTCGATATCCAGGAAGTCGCTGACACTGAGAATCAGCAATTCGTCATCGTTGTCGATTTCTTCGCTCGCCAGAAGCGCCGTGCACGCCGCGCCCCGGGTGACGTTGTGAACCGCTAGAACACTGGCCGACGGGTGCATCTGCGGGAGCATGCTGCGAAGGTGCAGCCGGGCGATATCGTGGTTCGAGAATGTGCAGATCATCCTGCGCGGCTGAAGTACCGCACAGTTGTCTATCAGTGTATGAATCAGTGGCTTGCCGTTGTATTCGCACAGGTAGTGCGGGTACTCGCCCTCATCGTGCAGCGCCTCTGACTGCCTGCCGGTCAGAAGGATGATATTCAACGCGCTCACAGGACAGCCGCCTTGTCGAAGTTGATCTGTTCGACTTTGCCAAGAATGTTATTGAGGTTTACGTCGCAGGTTTCAGCCACGACCAGAACATGTGCGCCTGAGTCTCTGGCGGCCTTGATGCCATTCTCGTTGTCCTCGACGATGAGGCATTCTTCAGGCCGAAGACCCAGTTGGCTGATGGCCTTGGTATAAATGTCCGGCGCTGGCTTGGCATGCCTGACGTCTTCATTGGAGAGGCGCAGATCGAGGTATTGGTCGAGATCTGCCCTGTTCATCATGACCTCCACGGTGTTGCGGATGGAGTTGGACGCCACTGCCAGCTTGTAACCCAGCGTTTTCAGTGACGACAACGCGTACTGATGCACAAAGGTCGGTTTGCACTGGGCGTAAACGATCTCCATGGTGTACTGCTGCTTCATCTCGTTGATGAAGGCGTGCAAGGCAACCGGCAGGTCGCGTTCGACACTCAGCATGTCGAGTTTGCGCGAGGTGGGCAGACCGTCGTAGGCGGTGAGGTGTTCGTGGCGACTGATGTTGTAACCGAACAGGCTGAGCGCTTTGTTCAGTGCGTCGTAATGCCATTCTTTGGCGTCGATAAGGACACCGTCCATATCGAAAATCACTGCCTTGATCATGATTGCCTCACGTGAAGAAAGTGGCTGCGTCTGCGGGAAGATCAGTGCACAGCGTCAAACGGTCCTGCGACCTGAACTCGAGCAATTGCTGCCACAGGGCGTCATGACCACGCCCGTGCAATTCGGGTGACACCACACAAATTCGCTTGCCCAGGGAAAGAAGATCGCCAATGACCTGGTTGGAGAACCACTCACCCTCAAAACCGTCAAGCCAGACGCCGGCTGCCTGTTCGAGCCAGGCTGGCGACGGCTCAACATCGCTGAGACGGGTGTAAGTGGTGAGGTTGGCGTTGAGGTAACTGCGCATGTCCGGCACCGCCATATCGAAGGTGAACCAGTTGGTATGGCCGTAACGGGCGAAGGTTGCAGCGAGAGCCTGTGCCAGGCCATCCGCCTTGACGTTGATGGCCAGAGGCAGGTTGCGGCCCGCCATGATGTCGAGCAGGCCATCCAGCGTCAGCTCGCCGCCCGCGGGCATGTCGTGGGAAATGACCAGTTGGCCCGCCACATCACGGACATCGGTTTCGGTGCCGAAGCCAAGGTCGAATGATCGATGAAAAGCTTCGGGCAGATTGCGCTCCGGCTTTTGCAGCCAATAGCCGCGATGGCTGATGATCTGCATCTCAGGCCTCTTTTCCCGAGGCTGCCTGCCTGCTCAGCGGCAACGACAGGAACTGGTTGAGGTCTGCCGGGATGCCCAGGCCATACATGCCATGACCTTCTGCACCAATGCTGTAATGAATGACCTTGGCGCCCTGCCCGATGAGCTCGTTGTAAACCGGTGCGACATAGAACTCGCCATTGACGCGAAGATCTTTCGCGACCATCGCCTCGATGGCCGATATCAGTTGACCTGCGCGGCGAAAGTTATAGATGCCGACAGTGGCCTCGTCAGAGATAACCTCTTTTTCCACCACACGGTCGATCAGGCCTGCTGCACCGAAGCCCACGAAAGACCATTTCGGATCGTTGGCTTTCATGGTCATGATCAAACCCTCTGCATCGCTCTCGTTCATTGCCTGCAGATAGGCGTTTATATCCACATCGACGTACTGGTCGCTGTTGGCGATCATCACTTGCTGGCTGTCGTCGAGCAGGTGTCTTGCTGCATACACCGAGCACGCAGCGCCCCCGGTCAGGCCGCCAAGTTCGACGATCTCGCAGCCGGGCGCCCAGGCATTCAGTTTTTCCCTCAGCCCGTAACGGGCGACCTGTTCCGCCTGACAGATAAAGATGAATCTGTGCGGGCACTCCGGCGTCAGGTTGTCGATCACGACCTTGATCATCGGTACACCATGTACAGGGATCAACGGTTTGGGATCGGTGTAGCCCGCAACCGCAAAGCGACTCCCGGCCCCGGCCATCGGAACGATAATTTGCAACATGGAAATACCTTTATGAATTGAGTGATGGCCAAGTTGATTGGAAGCATGGCATCGCGAAACAATGAATCAGTAATAACCGTGTTCGGTCATCCGGCCACGCTCGAGCGTCAAGTAACGCTGGCAAAACTCTTTACCTTCTTCTACTGCGTGGGTAACAAGAATCAAGGCCATCCCGTCATCCTGCATCATGCGAATTCGTTCGTGGCATTTGCGCTTGAAGTCTTCGTCACCTACCGCAAGTACTTCGTCAGCCAGTAACGTCTGAGGCTCGACATGAACGGCGACTGAGAAACCCAGCCTCATGTACATGCCTGACGAATAGTTCTTTACCGGTGTATCGATGAAGTTTCCCAACCCGGAAAAATCGACAATCTCGTTGAAGCGCGAACGCACTTCCTTGTTACTCAATCCAAACAGACTGGCATTGAGGTAGATGTTTTCCTCGCCGGTCAGTTCAGGGTGAAAGCCCACCCCTATTTCGATTAGCGGTGCCACCCGACCCACGCTGGTCAGCCGCCCACTGGTGGGCACAAGAATGCGTGAAACCAGTTGCAACAAGGTACTTTTACCTGAACCGTTATGCCCCACCAGTGCAAGCGACTCACCTTTGTGCAAGGTGAACGATACATCGCTGACTGCCGTGAATGTTTCGGCACGTTCACGGTATTGAGCGTCAAACAGCCCGAGAAACTTCTTCTTCAAACCGCCTCTGTTGTGGCGTAGAACAAACTGTTTGGAGAGGTTTTCTGCCTTGATGACGACGCGACTCATAGATACTCCACCACGTTGTCCACCTTCCTGAACATCAACAGGCCCACAAGCAGCGACGCAGCGCCCATGAGCACGCACAGCAGCAGATCACGGGTCTCCGGAACGACTCCGGCATGCAGAATGCTGGTGAAACTATTGAAATAAAGGGCTACAGGGTTATAGGCCGCAATGCGGGCGATACCGTCGGGCAGCGATGAAGTCACCCATACGATGGGTGTGAGCCAGAACAACAAGGGTAGAAACACGTCGATGAAGTGCTTGGCATCCCGTACGGTGACCTGAATGACACTGAGTGCCAGACCAAAGCCCATGATCAATGCCATGAATGCGATCAGCACAATCGGATAAAACAACAGCGCACGTGAAAAGACACCACCGAGCATGGCAAATAGCGATGCATAGACGAGCATGCAG
This sequence comes from Pseudomonas sp. MEJ108, assembly GCF_030208985.1. Taxonomy (NCBI): domain Bacteria; kingdom Pseudomonadati; phylum Pseudomonadota; class Gammaproteobacteria; order Pseudomonadales; family Pseudomonadaceae; genus Pseudomonas; species Pseudomonas sp. MEJ108. The sequence continues at coordinate 75,653 of NZ_JARVSW010000025.1, read as the reverse complement.
CCGGCCCAGAAAACTACAATTGCCAGCGCCCCGGAAATGGGTAACAACAGACGGGGGAAACGCAACTTTCGAATGAGGTTGCCGTTATTGATCAGCCACTCCCCGCTTTGCGAAACAATTTGTGCCAGAAGCATCCAGTGGACAACGCCTGTCACCAGGTGCAGCGCAAAGCGGTCCTGACTACTGGGCAGAATATAGGTGAACACGGTGTAATACGTGAGCGTTACAACCAGCGGATTACCCAACGACCAGACAAAGCCCAACGTTGCGCCCATGTAACGGATTTTTATTTCCTTGGAAACAAGATTGATGATCAGGTCACGCCACTTCATAACGCCCGGACTGTAAAAAGACGGCATACGGTATCCAGCTATTAATAGGTAAATCAGAGAGAGCGACTTTGACAACCAAGATCATAAATGGATAACCTTATGGCCTCATGCTGCGAACACATGTTCTCTTCTTTTACCCAGCTACAGCTATAGGACGCCGCCTTAGTTCCTGTAGGAATATTCTACAAGCTACCAACGGCAGCGAAATGCGCCCCTCGCCACACTCGTTCGCGATCGCAAGGCACTTCCCTGCACGCGCGTTGATCTATAACGTCAATGGTCCTTTGCAACACGACCGCCCCAGCGATCACCCTTGAACAAGCGAGGCTTCTCATGACCCAAACGTCCTACACCCCGCCGAAGGTCTGGCAGCAGGAAACAAAGGCGGGCGGCACGTTCGCCAGCATCAACCGGCCCGTCGCCGGCCCCACGCACGACAAGGAGCTGCCGGTCGGCAAGCACCCACTGCAGCTTTATTCGCTGGCCACCCCCAACGGTGTGAAGGTCACGATCATGCTCGAAGAGCTGCTGGCGCTCGGGCACAGCGGCGCGGAATACGATGCCTGGCTGATCCGCATCTCCGAGGGCGATCAGTTCTCCAGCGGCTTTGTCGAGATCAATCCCAATTCCAAGATCCCGGCATTGCTGGACCGAAGCCATGAAACACCCGTTCGGGTATTCGAGTCCGGATCCATCCTGCTGTACCTGGCAGAGAAGTTTTCCAGCTTCCTGCCCGCCGACCCGGCAGGCCGTACCGAAACGCTGAACTGGTTGTTCTGGCAGATGGGCGCTGCGCCTTATCTGGGTGGTGGTTTCGGGCATTTCTATGCCTACGCGCCCGAGAAACTCGAATACCCCATCAACCGCTTCGCGATGGAAGCCAAGCGCCAACTCGATGTGCTGAACCGTCGTCTGGGCGAGCACCGCTACTTGGCTGGCGACACCTACACGATTGCCGATATCGCGGTCTGGCCATGGTATGGCGCACTGGTGCAGAACAAGGTGTATTCGGCTGCCGAATTCCTCTCGGTACACGAATACCCGCACCTGATTCGCTGGACCGAAGAAATCGCCGCACGCCCGGCCGTCATCAGAGGCCAGAAGGTCAACCGCACCTGGGGCGAAGAAGCCGATAAGGTTCCGGAGCGGCATCAGGCGTCCGATCTGGATAAATAAGGCACACGTCAAGTCCTTCGCGGACAGAGTCTATCGCGACGATGAGGTAGTGTCAGCGGTGCTGACACAATTGCCTTGGACCCATCACCTGATCATCTTCAGTCAAAGCAAGCGCCCCGAAGAGCGTGAGTTTTATCTGCGTATGGCAATCAGGGAAAAGTGGTCCAGTCGCGAACTTGAGCGCCAATTCAAGAACGCTCTATTCGAGCGCACTGTCACCCAGCCAGCCAAAGCCTCGGCGATGCTCAAGGAAACCCGGCCGGCCGCACTGGATATATTCCGTGATGCCTACATGGTGGAGTTTCTGGAACTGCCACCGGGGCACGCCGAAGCGAAACTGCATGAGTTCTACGCGAGCGCTGTGTTGAACGATCAGTGATACCTGCCAGGCGCACGATGCATTACGCTTGCGGGTACCTGAGCCGCAGCCTGCAAGCCTTTTCCACCCGGAGCCTCCAATGCCGCAAGACAAAGACCCTCGTGCCCACACCGCCCTGTCGCAACGCGGCCGCAGCGCCGGCAGCGGGCCCGGGATTGCGGTCAACCCACCCGTCGTGCGCCTCAGTACGGTGCTGTTCGACAGTCTGGAAAGCTTGCGGCAGGCGGAAATTCGCACCACGGGGCCGGAGCGCTCGTTGACTTACGGCGCCAACGGCAACCCGACTGCGTTTGCCTTGCAGGACCTGATCTCCGAGCTCGAAGGCGCACACGGCACCTGCCTGTACCCGACCGGGCTGGCCGCAGTGGCACAGATGTTTCAATCGTTTCTGCGCCCAGGCGATCATGTCCTGATCACCGAATCGGTCTATGGCCCTGTTCGACGGCTGGCGAAAACCATGCTGACCGCCTTCGACATCCAGTTCGACTTCTACGCGGCCGACGGCAGTAACGTGGAATCGCTGATCAAGGCCAACACCCGGATGATCTATGCCGAGGTGCCCGGCTCGCTGACATTCGACATGTGTGACCTGCCCGCTCTGTCACAGCTGTGCAAAGCAAGGAATCTGCTGCTGGCTGTGGATAACTCCTGGGGCTCGGGGGTGCTGTACAAGCCGCTGGCGCTGGGCGCGGACATTTCGCTGATGGCCCTGACCAAGTACGTGGCCGGCCATTCCGACGTCATGATGGGCAGCGTCAGCACCACCGAAGCGCATTGGCATACCCTGAAAACCATGAACACCGCCGTGGGCAATACCGTCAGCCCCGACGATGCCTATCTGGTGCTGCGTGGTGCCCGCAGCCTGGCGGCGCGCATGGCCATGCATGAGCGCCATGCGCTGCAGATCGCACAATGGCTGCAGGCCCAGCCTCAGGTTGCCCGCGTGCTCTATCCCGCTTTGCCGGACGATCCAGGCCACGCGATCTGGAAGCGCGATTTCCATGGCTGCAACGGCTTGCTCAGTTTCGAATTCAACACCGCTGACCGGCAGGTGCTGGATCGCTTTACCGGCGCGTTGAAACTGTTCGGCATCGGCTATTCCTGGGGTGGCTTTGAAAGCCTGATCACGGAAGTGGAACAACACGGTCCCGAGCGCGGTGCAGGGCCGATGCTGCGGCTGCAGGTCGGCCTGGAAAGCCCGGAAGACCTGATCGCAGACCTGCGCAACGGATTCGCGGCAGAGTGCCCCCGGCAGCCGCTTTAAGAGCGCGGCTCCGTCGCCGCAATTTGCCCAGACGCCATCGCTCTGCTAGTGTCGCGCGGTTTAACCTCTACCGGAAATGCCCTCATGGCCCGCAAGAAAGCTGCACTGGATTTCGAACAGTCACTCGCTGATCTGCAAGCGCTGGTAGAGCGGCTGGAGAATGGCGAGTTGTCGCTGGAAGACTCCCTGACCGCCTTCGAGCAAGGTGTACGCCTGACCCGCGACTGCCAGAGCGCCCTCACCCAGGCCGAGCAGAAGGTTCAGGTGCTGCTGGAGCGCGATGGCGAGCTGAGCGAAGAGCCGTTCGACGATGCGGAACTCCCCGAATGATCGCGAGCTATCAAGCGCAAAGCCAGACTCGCGTCAACGCAGCACTCGACGGGCTGTTCAAGGCTCCGGGCCCTGAGCTCGAACGCCTCTACCAAGCCATGCGCTACAGCGTGATGAACGGCGGCAAGCGCGTGCGCCCGCTGCTCGCGTATGCCGCCTGCGAAGCACTGGGCGGTGTAGCCGAGGATGCCAACGGCGCCGCCTGTGCCGTTGAACTGATTCATGCCTATTCGCTGGTACATGACGATTTGCCGGCAATGGACGACGACGACCTGCGTCGCGGTCAGCCGACCACGCACAAGGCCTTCGATGAAGCCTGCGCGATCCTCGCCGGTGACGGCCTGCAAAGCCTGGCTTTCACGGCCCTGCTCGCCCCTCACCTGACGTCACGCGATGCCGAGACGCGTCTGCAGATGGTCACGGCCCTCGCGACTGCGGCCGGACCGGCGGGCATGGTGGGTGGTCAGGCTATCGATCTGGGTTCAGTGGGGCTGAAGCTCGATCGGGCCGCGCTGGAATACATGCATCGCCACAAGACCGGCGCATTGATCGAAGCCAGCGTCCGGCTTGGCGCACTGGCCAGCGGTCACGCCGATCAGCCGCGCCTCGATGCTCTGCAGGTCTACGCGCGGGCAATCGGCCTGGCGTTTCAGGTTCAGGACGACATTCTCGATGTCGAAAGCGATACCGCGACCCTCGGCAAGCGTCAGGGCGCCGACATCGCCCGCGACAAGCCGACCTACCCGGCGCTGCTGGGCCTGGAAGCGGCCAAACACTACGCACTGGAACTGCGTGATCAGGCGCTGCAAGCGCTGAGCCCGTTCGATGCCGCCGCAGAGCCGTTGCGCCAGCTGGCACGCTACATCGTCGAACGTCGCCACTGATCACTGTCACCGGACCGGAAAATCCGCTGAATCAACCACGCTTCATCGTGGTCTCAGTCATTACACATGTCAGTCGGCAGATCATCCGCCGACTCACTTCATGGGCAGCGTACGATGCATAAGGTAAACTGCCGCCTCTTTTACTTATAACGATTCGCCTGATGCCCACGACGTTCAAAGAGATCCCCCGCGAGCGCCCGGTCACGCCGTTGCTCGACCGAGCCGATACCCCGCACGGCCTGCGCCGTCTGGGCGAAGCCGAGCTGGAAACCCTGGCCGATGAACTGCGCCTGGAATTGCTGTATTCCGTTGGCCAGACCGGAGGGCATTTTGGTGCCGGCCTCGGGGTCATCGAGCTGACCATCGCGCTGCATTACGTTTTCGACACCCCGGACGACCGTCTGGTGTGGGACGTGGGTCATCAAGCCTATCCGCACAAGATCCTCACCGGCCGTCGTGCGCGCATGTCCACCCTGCGCCAGAAGGAAGGGGTTGCCGCCTTTCCGCGTCGCAGTGAAAGCGAGTACGACACCTTTGGTGTCGGACACTCCAGCACCTCGATCAGCGCCGCGCTGGGCATGGCGATTGCCTCGCGCCTGCAGGGCAGCGAGCGCAAATCGATTGCCGTGATCGGCGACGGTGCGCTGACTGCCGGTATGGCCTTCGAAGCGCTGAACCACGCGCCGGAAGTGGCCGCCGACATGCTGGTCATTCTCAACGACAACGACATGTCGATCTCGCGCAATGTCGGCGGGCTGTCGAACTACCTGGCCAAGATTCTTTCCAGCCGCACCTACAGCAGCATGCGTGAAGGCAGCAAAAAGGTGCTTTCGCGCCTGCCCGGAGCATGGGAAATCGCGCGGCGCACCGAAGAGTACGCCAAAGGCATGCTGGTCCCGGGCACGCTTTTCGAAGAGCTGGGCTGGAACTACATCGGCCCTATCGACGGCCACGACCTGCCGACCCTGATCGCCACGCTGCGCAACATGCGTGACCTGAAGGGCCCGCAGTTTCTGCATGTGGTGACCAAGAAGGGCAAGGGGTTTGCACCGGCTGAAGTCGATCCGATCGGCTATCACGCCATTACCAAGCTCGAGCCGCTGAATGCGCCTGCCGCGCAGAAAAAGATCAGCGCACCGAAATACTCCGGCGTGTTCGGCCAGTGGATCTGTGACATGGCCGACGCTGACGCACGGCTGGTCGGCATCACGCCCGCGATGAAGGAAGGTTCGGATCTGGTCGCGTTCAGCGAACGCTTCCCCGAGCGCTACTTCGATGTGGCCATCGCCGAACAACACGCAGTGACCCTGGCGGCCGGTATGGCGTGCGAAGGCAGCAAGCCGGTGGTGGCGATCTATTCGACCTTCCTGCAGCGTGGCTACGATCAGCTGATTCACGACGTCGCAGTACAGAACCTCGACGTGCTGTTCGCCATCGACCGCGCCGGACTGGTGGGCGAAGACGGCCCGACTCACGCAGGCAGCTTCGACCTCTCCTACCTGCGCTGCATCCCCGGCATGCTGGTGATGACGCCGAGCGATGAAAACGAACTGCGCAAGTTGCTCAGCACCGGTTATCTGCATACCGGCCCTGCAGCAGTGCGCTATCCACGCGGCACCGGCCCTAACGCGGTGATCGAGGCCGATCTTGAACCGCTCGAGATCGGCAAGGGCGTTGTGCGGCGTCAGGGCCAGGGCGTTGCGATACTGGCGTTCGGCGTGCAACTGGCCGAAGCGCTGGTGGTGGCCGAGAAGCTCGACGCAACGGTGATCGACATGCGTTTCGTCAAACCACTGGACGAAGCCCTGGTCAGCGAAGCTGCCGCCAATCACGAGTTGCTGGTCACACTGGAAGAAAACGCCGTCATGGGCGGTGCCGGTGCTGCGGTCAGCGAGTTTCTGGCACGCGCCAATATCCTCAAGTCGGTATTGCACCTGGGCCTGCCGGATGTCTACGTCGAGCATGCCAAGCCTGCGCAGATGCTCACCGAGTGCGGCCTGGATGCCCAAGGGATCGAAGCCGCGATCAATGAGCGACTGGCGCTGATTGGCTGACTGCCAGAGCTTCCTCACGCGCCTGGCGTGAGGAACGATCATCACCCGCCCTCGTGCAGCAATCCTGATAACATGCTGCGCACCTCGACACTGCCGCGATGCCAGCCGATGCCTCATGTGACCCGCTCCGCCTCCACGCCTGAATTGACCTCGCTGTTCGCCGCCCTGCAGCAGCACTTCATGCAGGTCGTCGTTCCGCTGTGGCAGGGGCCTGGCTGGAACGCACAACTGGCATTGCCCTACGAAGCACTCGACGCCAGTGATCAACCGTTACCGCCGCAACGCTATCGCGCCATGGCCTGTGCGCGTCAGCTGTTTCTGTTTTCCAGCCTCATCGATCACGCGCAAGTGCCGGATGCACGGGCGCGGGCCGGTGAATTGTTCCGTTCCCTGCAACAGCACTTCCACGATGCCGAGCATGGCGGCTGGTTCTACAGCATTGATCCACAAGGCAAGCCGCTGGATCGCCGCAAGGACCTCTACACCCACGCCTTCATTATCTTTGCCTGCGCCCATTACTGGGCGAACGTGCAGGACCCGCTGGCAGAGTCGGTGCTCAACGCAGCGCTCAACGTTGTGGCAGAACGCTTTGCCGACGACGACGGGCTGTACGAGGCGCAGCTCGCTGAGGACTGGTCGGTATTGGGTACCGGACCGTTGCAAAACCCCTTGATGCATCTGGCAGAGGCGTTTCTGGCTGCCCTGTCGGTGCGTGCCGACCCTGCCACGCAGGCGGCACTGGACGCACTGGTTATCCACATGCAGCGCCGTTTCGTCGATACCGCAACCGGCGTGATGCTGGAGAAGCCTCTGGGCGCTGTGGATAACTGGTACGAGCCAGGGCATCAGTTCGAATGGTTCTTTCTGCTGCAATCGTCGCCGGAACTGCACGGGCGCGAGCTGCATGAATCCATGACCCGCGCGTTCGCCTACGCTCAGGCGCAGGGCGTCGATCCACACAGCGGCGCTGTGACGGCGATGCTGGCGCTCGATGGTACGGTACGCGATGCCACCCAGCGTATCTGGGCCCAGGCGGAATACCTGCGGGCCATGGCCCTGCGCCCGGACTGCGAAGCGGCCTTGACCCAGCAGTTGTCGGCCTTCGAGCAGCGCTTTCTGCATGCCAGGGGCTGGAACGAGTGCGTCGAGCCCGATGGCAGGGTCAGCCGCAGCGACATGCCGTCGACCACGCCCTACCACCTGGCGACCTGCTACATCGGCCTGGCAGATTTCGTCGAAAATCGCTTCGTCAGTGCATTCCCGCCGCCAACACCCGCAGACAGCTGATCGGGCCGCAGCTGCGCGGCCCGATCAGCAATCAATCAACCGCGGTTGCGATCAATCGCAAAGCCGGCCCAGGTCTGGCTGACAGGCATCAGTTCCAGGCTGTTGATGTTGACGTGCGCGGGTGTGTTCATGATCCAGAAGATGGTGTCGGCGATGTCCTGAGGCTGAATCGGCTCGGCACCTGCGTAGGTGGCGTCGTACTTGGCCTGATCACCGCCGAAACGCACCAGCGAAAACTCGCTCTCGCACAGCCCCGGCTCAAGGTTGGTGACGCGCACGCCGGTGCCGATCAGGTCGTTGCGCAGGTTCAGCGAGAACTGCCCGACAAAGGCCTTGGTGCCACCGTAGACGTTGCCGCCCGGATACGGGTAGTTACCGGCGACCGAACCCAGGTTGACGATGCTCGCGCCGCGACCGTGCGCGATCAGACGCGGCAGCAGCAGACGCGTGGTGTACACCAGACCTTTGACGTTGGTGTCGATCATGGTGTCCCAGTCATCCAGATCGCACTTGGGCGCAGGATCGATTCCCAGCGCCAGACCGGCATTGTTGATCAGCCCGCGAATGCTGCCGAACTCTTCAGGCAAACCTGCGATGGCGCTCTCCATCGCCTTGCGGTCACGTACATCCAGCACCAGCGTATGCACCTTGGTCTGCTTCGACAGCTCGGCGCTCAAGGCATCCAGGCGGTCCTTGCGTCGACCGGTCAGCACCAGCGACCAGCCCGCCTCGGCGAAACGACGGGCACACGCCTCGCCAAAACCGGAAGTGGCGCCCGTGATGAATACAGTGGAAGTCATTTCATTCTCCTGACATGGCGCAAAAACAGCGCTGCCTGTTAATAAGTTTCTGGCAAGGGCAGCAGAATGCCCGTCAGCGGGACATCGATGCAACAACCGAGTGTATTTGTACAAAAAACAACCAACCCGGAGCGGGCCATGCGCTACGGGCCTCACAGGCACTTTTGCCCACCTTATCCACAGTCAGACCCACAATCTCTGGGGGCAAGTCAGGTACGCTGAACATCACGTGTTTCGGGGCCTGCAGCGTATCAGGCGAAGTTTTTTCCTTGACTTTGCCCGAGACCGCCAAGGGGTCGCCAAGCGTCAGAAAACAGTGATGGCCTGTAGCCCAGACCCCATAACGTCCGGGGCAGTCTTTCCAAGGCTTGTTAACAGACTTATCCACAGGCTGTTCGCCTGTAAAGCCTGTATGAACGACCAGCCCGGATGCTGTTGACAAATGCCCCGTCACGTCGGCCGAAAACCTCTGTACGAAATTTGATCATTCTTCTGCAGGCCTTATGCATAAAGGGCTGCAGGTAAATACTCCCAAGTTATTAACAGCCGGTTCCACAGTAAACCTGAACAAGTCAAAACGGTGACAAAACAACCCTTTGCAGCGGTTTTATGTCGCACTTATCAGACGCGCCAAAATTGTTTTCCACAATTGCAGACGACCGCGCCCCGGATGTTTGAGCATCCGGGGCGCGCGACGAAAACGGCAGGGTTTTGACGAACTCAGTGCCCGCCCAGATAAGCGTTCCTTACCTCTTCATTTACCAGCAATTCCTGCCCCGTGCCGGACAGGCGAATCTCGCCATTGACCATGACATAGGCCCGGTCGGACAGCTTGAGCGCATGGTTGGCGTTCTGCTCGACCAGAAATATCGTCATGCCCGTGGCTGCCAGTTCACGCAGGGTCGAGAAGATCTGTTTGACGATGATCGGGGCCAGACCCAGGCTTGGCTCATCGAGCAGCAGCAATTTCGGACGACTCATCAGCGCACGGGCGATGGCGAGCATTTGCTGCTCGCCTCCGGACATGGTCATGGCGCGCTGATTGCGGCGCTCCTTGAGCCTGGGGAACAGCTCGAACATGCGCTGCATGTCTTCGGCCGAATGCTTGTCGCCAATCGGAATGGTGCCCATCATCAGGTTTTCTTCGACCGACATGTCGGGAAAGACCCGCCGTCCCTCCGGCGACTGCGCAATGCCGTTGGAGGCGATGTAATGCGAGGACTTCTGGGTGATGTCGGTGCCCTGATAGATGATCTGCCCGCTGGCCGCGCGCGGCTGACCGAAGATCGACATCAGCAGCGTGGACTTGCCCGCGCCGTTGGAGCCGATCAGGCTCACCGTTTCACCCTCATTGATGTGCAGCGAGACTTTCTTCAGGGCCTGAATCGGCCCGTAAAACACATCGATCTCTTTCAGTTCGAGGATCGGCTTGCTCATACCAGCTCCTCTTCATCAGCGCCCAGATACGCAGCGATCACCTTCGGATCATTACGGATCTGTTCCGGCCCGCCCATCGCAATCACGTTGCCATGGTCGAGCACCACAATATCGTCGGAAATCCCCATGACCATGCCCATGTCGTGCTCGATCAGCACAATGGTCATGTCGTGCTCGTCACGCAGCAGGCGGATCATGCCGCTGAGTGCCTCGGTTTCCTGCGGGTTGAGACCGGCAGCCGGCTCATCCAGGCAGATCACCTGCGGCCGCGTGCACATGGCTCGCGCAATCTCCAGACGGCGCTGCTGCCCGTAGGACAACTCGCCAGCCAGACGGTTGGCGCAGTCCACCAGATCGACCACCTCCAGCCAGTAGAACGCAGTGTTCAGCGCATCCTCTTCGGCCTTGCGATAGCCCCTGGTATTCAGAATCCCGCTGATCAGGCTGCGGTTGACCCACATGTGCTGGGCGACCAGCAGGTTTTCGACGACCGACATTTCCTTGAACAGGCGAATGTTCTGGAACGTGCGCGCCAGCCCTGCCCTGTTGACCAGATGGGTGCCGCCGAACATTTTGTAGTACACCCGGCTGAGGAAGCTTTTCGGCGACACGAAGTCGGTCGCCTGGAACGGTTCGCCCAACAGCCTGATCACGTTGGTGGTCTTGCCACGGGTGTGCAGCTCGATGCGCCCGCCAGTGGCCTTGTAGAAACCGGTCAGGCAGTTGAAGACCGTGGTCTTGCCTGCACCGTTGGGGCCGATCAGGGCGAAGATCGAATTGCGCCGGACCTTGAGGCTGACGTCGCTGAGGGCCTTGATGCCGCCAAAGTGCATCATCAGGTGCTCGACGGAGAGAATCACTTCAGTGTTCATCGCGCAGCCCTCTCTGTCACCAGCGCGCCCTTGCGCGGTTTCACCCCGGTGCGGCTGATGCGAATCAGGCCGCGTGGTCGCCAGATCATCATCAGCACCATCAGAATCCCGAACAGCAGCACGCGGTATTCGGAGAAGCTGCGCAGCAGTTCAGGCGCAACGGTCAGCACGAACGCGGCGATCACCACACCGACAGTCGAGCCCATGCCGCCCAGCACCACGATCGCCAGAATCAGCGCCGACTCGAAAAAGGTGAATGAGGTCGGGTTGACGAAGCCCTGATAGCTGGCGAAAAACACTCCGGCAAGGCCTGCGGTCGACGCACCGATGGTGAACGCCGACAGCTTGACCAGCACATGATTGAGGCCCATCGAACGACAGGCGATCTCGTCTTCGCGCAAGGCTTCCCATGCACGCCCGATCGGCATGCGGGTCAGGCGATGCTTGATGAACAGCACCGCCAGCACGACCAGGAATAGCACGGTGTAGATGAAGATGAATTTCAGGTCCGGGTTGTAATCGAAGCCGAAATACTCATGGATCGGCACCCCGCCGTCCTTGGCGCGTCGGCCAAACTCCAGCCCGAGGAAGGTGGGCGCCGGCACCGGCACACCGTTCGGGCCGCCGGTGAACGACAGCCAGTTATTCAACACCAGGCGAATGATCTCGCCGAACCCGAGCGTCACAATGGCCAGATAGTCGCCATGCATGCGCAACACCGGGAAGCCGAGAATGCACCCGGCCAGCGCCGCCGCGATCGCCGCCAGCGGCAAGGCCGACCAGAAGCCCAGGCCCAGATACTGATAGCCCAGCGCCAGACCATAAGCACCGATGGCGTAAAACGCCACGTAGCCAAGGTCGAGCAACCCCGCCAGACCGACCACGATGTTCAGCCCCAGGCCCAGCAGCACGTAGATCAGACCGAGGATGACCACGGTCAGAATGTACTTGTTGGCGAAGATCGGGAACACGATGGCAATCACGATCAGCAGCGGAATGACCCAGTACAGGCTCGATCGATGATCCGGTTTGAGTACATGCACGCCGGAGTCGGAGCTTTCGAAGCTCTGGGAAACACGCAGGCCTCTGGGTGTTTGCAGAAACAGACTGATCAGAAAGCGACCGATCATGACCACGCCCACCAGCCAGGCCACGCGGGTCGGTTGCAGGTTGAAGCTGTAGCCATCGAGCACGATCCCGACAATGGGGCCGAACACGATCAGCGCCAGCAACCCGGCGACTACGGCATCGATCAGACTCTTCTTGATGTCGACAGGTTTGGAAACAGGAACAGCAACAGGAGCGGACATACTTATACCTTCGCCACGAGTGGGCGACCCAGCAGGCCTTGGGGACGGAAAATCAGGATCAGCACCAGCAGGCCGAAACTGAACACGTCTTTGTAATCGGAGTTGATCAGACCGGAGAACTGCGACTCGGCAACCCCCAGGATCAAACCGCCCAGCATGGCACCCGGCAACGAGCCGATCCCGCCCAGCACGGCGGCAGTAAACGCCTTGATGCCGATGATGAAGCCGGCATAGAAGTCGAACGTGCCGTAATTCATGGTGATCAGCACACCGGCCAGCGCCGCCATGGCCGCGCCGATGATGAACACATAGGAAATGACCCGATCGGTGTTGATGCCGAGGATCGAGGCCATCTTGCGGTCTTGCTGGGTGGCCCGGCACATGCGGCCCAGCTTGGTGTACCTGATGATGTAGGTCAGCACGCCCATGCCGACGAACGCTGCGATGAGGATGAAGATCTTGGTGTAGGTGATCTGCACGAAGCCGCTGCCGACCTCGAAGCGCCACGCGCCTTCGAGCAGCGTAGGCACGCCTTGCTGGCGCGCGCCTTGGCTGATCTGTGCGTAGTTCTGCAGGATCAGGGAAATGCCGATAGCGCTGATCAGCGGCGCCAGACGGGTCGAGTTGCGCAGAGGCTTGTACGCCACGCGCTCGATGACGAAGCCGTAAACGCCGGTGACCACAATGGTGAAAATCAGCGTACCGAGAATCAGGAACGGAAAGGATTCCACGCCGAAGAAAGACAGAACCGCGAGGCCGATAGCGGCCAGGTAGGCGGAAATCATGTACACGTCGCCGTGGGCGAAGTTAATCATGCCGATGATGCCGTAGACCATCGTATAGCCGATGGCGATGAGGCCGTAGACAGACCCGAGAGTGAGTCCGTTGACCATTTGTTGCAGGAAGATTCCATCCATCACGCACGCTCACACAAAAAGGCAGCTCAGCACCCCGCCAGTCACACCCTCGTGAGGCATGACCGACAGGTCCGAAAACGATAAAAGAGATGCAGGCTCGCTCATGGGCGAGCCCATCACCGGGTCAGCACCTGACGCGCAGGACTGACGCGAGGTCTATCTCACTTCTGTTTTTCGAGTTGCTTGTATTTGCCGGCGGCGTCCCACTGGTAAACCACATAGTCGGAGACTTTCAGGTCACCCTTGGCATCCCAGGCTTTTTCACCCATGACGGTCTTGACCGGGTTGGCCTTGAGCCACGTGGCAGCTGCGTCACCCTTGTTGGACTTGGCGCCATTGAAACCGGCCGCCAGGGCCTGTACCGAAGCGTAGGCGTAGAGGGTGTAACCTTCAGGCTCGTAACCGGCCTTGCGGAACTGATCCACCACAGCCTTGCTGTCCGGCAGTACGCGCGGGTCAGCGCCGAAGGTCATGTACACGCCATCGACGTACTGTGCGCCACCTGCAGTGGTGACCAGCTCGTCGGTCACGACGCCATCATCGGACATGAACTTGACGTCCTTGAGGCCCTGCTCGCGCATCTGCCGAACCAGCGGACCGGCTTCCGGGTGCAGACCGCCGAAGTACACGACGTCAGCGCCCACCGAACGAATCTTCGTGACCAGCGCACTGAAATCTTTCTCGCCACGGGTCAGACCCTCTTCGAGGATCGGCTTGACGCCACGCGCGGTCAGTTGCTTGGCCGTTGCGTCAGCGAGGCCCTTACCGTAAGTGTCCTTGTCGTTGATAACGGCGACTTTCTTGCCTTTGAGCACGTCGACGATGTAGTCGCCGGCAACGATACCCTGCTGGTCGTCACGGCCGCACATGCGGAACATCTCTTTCAGGCCACGCTCGGTCACGGCCGGGTTGGTCGAGCCTGGCGTAATGGCAATAACGCCAGCATCGCCGTAGATCTCCGAAGCAGGGATGGTCGACGACGAGCAGAAGTGACCGACCACGCCAATCACCTTGTCCTGATCCACCAGGCGGTTGGCAACTGCCACGGCCTGCTTGGGCTCACAAGCGTCATCGCCCGCGACCAGTACGATTTTCTCCCCGTTGACACCACCTGCCGCATTGATCGCGTCGGCTGCTGCCTGCGCGCCCTTCATGTACTGCTGACCAAACGACGCGTTCGCGCCGGTCATCGGGCCCGCTACGCCGATTTTCACGTCCGCCTGTGCAAACGAAGACACGCCCAATGCAGTAGCCACTGCGATTGCCAGAAAACCTTTCCTGTAAAACGTATGCGACATAAGTGGTGCTCCTGAGGGTATTTTTTTAGTTGGCACTTTCATGATCGAACAGATACAGAGTTGCTCAGAGCAAGGCGCGTGCCATCGCTTTTTGGTTGAGGGCGATGTCGTGTTTTTCGTGTCGTTCCATCATTCAACACCGCGCAACAGGGCACCGTGGGCACTTCGGGCGCGCAAGGTGCAACCCCGGACGAAAAAAGAGCAACCCACGCGCACTCGAGTAGCAACCAGCACATGCCGGGATGGGCAACCCACCTGTAACAGCACACGTCACCGAATTGCACACGCCCGGTGCGTGAACGCTACGAGACGCACCATTTGAGGCTAGCGGATTAAACGAGACCTGCCGCAGCCATCGTCAGATTCTGAAAAGCGCGTCACGCGACGCCAGTAATAACCTCCCCGCGTACACCCGACAAACGACCTTTAAGCGAGATATCATTCCGATTATTCATAACGCTTACGCCAGCCCCCGCGCGCCGCAGACAGAGAAGTCATCATGCTGAACAAACGTCACCTGCCCTCGATAGCCGCATTGCAATGCTTTGAGGCAGTGACCCGGCACCTGAGCTTCACGCGCGCGGCAGAAGAACTCAACCTGACCCAGAGCGCCGTCAGCAAGCAGGTCGCACAACTCGAAGAGCTGGTTCAGCACCTGCTGTTTCAGCGCGTGCGCCGCCGTCTGCAACTGACGCCAGCCGGGGCGCTGTACCTGGCTGAAGTGCGCAAGATCCTGACCCAGATCGAGATGTCTACCCACTTCCTGCGCTCCTACGGCGGAGAAACCGAGGTGTTGCGCGTCTCCACCCCGTCGACATTTGGCGCGCGCTGGCTGGTGCCGCGCCTCAAGGGCTGGCGCTTGCGTCACCCGCACATTCACCTGGACCTTATCAACGAACAGGAATCCGATGACCTGATCAAGGGCCGCTGTGACGTGTCGTTCTATTTCGGCCAGGCGGCCATGCCCGGCGCAGAAAGCGTGAAGCTGTTCGGTGAGGAACTGGTGCCGGTGTGCGCCCCCGAAAGCCTGCCGGACGAGCCTCTCGCCGACCCGACCCAACTGAGTGAACTGGTCCTGTTGCAGAATGCCTTCCGCCCCGAAGCCTGGCATGAATGGTTCGAAAGCCAGGGCTATCACACCGACCACAGCTATCACGGGCCGCGCTTTGAAACCTTCTATATGTGCATCCGCGCGGCACAGGTCGGCTGCGGTGTCGCGCTGCTGCCACGCTTTCTGGTCGAGGAGGAACTGGCCGAGGGCAAACTGGTGATTGCCTGGGATTACGCATTGCCCAGCACTAACAGCGCCTACTACCTGTCCTATCCGGAACACACCGCCGACGTGCCCAAAATCCGGGTTTTTCTACAGTGGATGCTGGAACAGTTGGATCAACCCCCCGCTTAAGGGCGACAATGCACACCCATCCGGCCGTGAGCCTTCCATGGTGACAGACAGGAAGTCACGCGCCCCACTTTATCCGGCTGCTCTGGAGAGCCTGATTCAATGAGCGAGAGCGCCTTTTCCAATCGCATCGTGCAAAGCCTGCTCGATACCGATTTCTACAAGCTGACCATGATGCAGGCCGTCCTGCACAACTACCCGAACGTGGACGTCGAGTGGGAATTCCGTTGCCGCAACGGGGAGGACCTTCGCCCCTATCTGGATGAAATCAAGCACCAGATCGAGCTGTTGTGCGAGCTGTCGCTAAGCCCCGAACATCTGGCCTTTCTGGAACGCATCACCTTCATCAAACCGGATTTTCTGCGCTTTCTCGGGCTGTTCCGCTTCAATACCCGCTACGTGAAAACCACCATCGAGAATGACGAACTGTGCATTCGCCTGCACGGGCCGTGGCTGCACGTCATCCTGTTCGAAGTGCCGCTGCTGGCCATCGTCAGCGAAGTGCGCAACCGGCATCGCTACCCGGACACCCTGCTCAGCCAGGCGCGGGATCGTCTGTATGACAAGTTCGAATGGTTGACCACGCATGCCACGACGGATGAGCTGGCCGAGCTGAAAGTGGCGGACTTCGGCACGCGCCGGCGGTTTTCCTACCGCGTGCAGGAAGAAATGCTCGGCGTCCTGAAAAACGACTTTCCAGGCCAGTTCGTCGGCACCAGCAATGTGCATCTGGCCCGCCAGCTTGACCTCAAGCCCTTGGGCACCATGGCCCACGAATGGATCATGGCCCATCAGCAGCTGGGACCGCGTCTGATCGACAGTCAGATTGCCGCGCTCGATTGCTGGGTCCGTGAATATCGCGGCCTGCTGGGGATCGCGCTGACCGACTGCATCACCACCGATGCCTTCCTGAACGACTTCGATCTGTACTTCGCCAAGCTGTTCGACGGTTTGCGCCATGATTCGGGCGACCCGGTGAAGTGGGCCGAAAAATGCATCTCGCATTACCAGAAGCTCGGTATCGACCCGATGAGCAAGACCCTGGTGTTTTCCGATGGGCTGAACCTGCCCAAGGCGCTCGATATCTTTCGCGCGTTGCGCGGACGCATCAATGTCAGCTTCGGGATCGGCACCAACCTGACGGCCGACATCCCCGGCATTGCGCCGATGAACATGGTATTGAAAATGACGGCGTGCGCCGGTCAGGCCGTGGCGAAGATCTCTGACGAGCCCGGCAAGACGCAGTGCAAGGACCCGAACTTTGTCGCTTACCTGCGGCATGTGTTCAAGGTGCCGGATTTGCCGACCCCGGAAAAACCCGCTTGAATTGTCCTATCTACGAGGAGTGAATCATGCACGCCGTACAGCGCCAGATTGCTGAACAGCTCAAGGTCCAGCCACCTTTCGCGGACCAGAACGCGCTGCAGGCCGAGGTCGCCCGCCGCGTCAACTTCATCAAGGAGTGCCTGCAGAACGCACGGCTCAAGACTCTGGTGCTCGGCATCAGCGGCGGAGTCGACTCGCTGACGGCCGGCCTGCTCGCCCAACGCGCGGTCAAGGAACTGCGTGAAAGCACGGGTGACAACGCCTATCGCTTCATCGCCGTGCGCCTGCCTTATGTGGTGCAGGCCGATGAGCACGAAGCCCAGGCCTCTGTCGACTTCATCGAGCCGGACGAGCGCCATACCATCAACATCGGCAGCAGCGTCAAGGCCCTGGCCGCTGAGGTGAAGGCCTTCGACGGGCTTCCAGCGACTTCGGTGGATTTCGTGCTCGGCAACACCAAGGCGCGCATGCGCATGGTCGCGCAGTACACCGTCGCCGGCGCTTACCATGGCCTTGTGATCGGCACCGATCACGCGGCCGAAGCGGTGATGGGCTTCTTCACCAAGTTCGGCGACGGCGCATGCGACCTGGCACCGTTGAGCGGCCTGGTGAAAAACCAGGTACGCGCCATCGCCCGCCATTTCGGCGCACCTGAATCGCTGGTCGAGAAAGTGCCGACTGCGGACCTGGAAGACCTGTCACCCGGCAAACCGGACGAAGCTTCGCACGGCGTGACCTACGCCGAGATCGACGCCTTCCTGCACGGCGAACCGGTACGCGAGGAAGCGTTCCGGATCATTTGCGAAACCTACGCCAAGACCCAGCACAAACGCGAGTTGCCGTACGCGCCGTGAGTGATCTGCGCGGCACGGATTTGTGACGCTCATTGCTGGCTATCGTGCCGACGCTCTGCGTCGGCATGCAGTTCTGGACGCTCCGCGTCCGATCCTGAATGTGCGCAGCGGCTCAGATCTGTGACGCAGAGCGTCACGAACGGCATTCCCACGCGGAGCGTGAGGAACGATACTCTCAGACGCTCAAGGGACCTGTCGTTACTTCAGGGTCACAGCGCCTTTCATCATGCTGATGTGCCCGGGGAAGGTGCAGAAGAACTGGTATTCCTGTGCAGGGTCGAGCTTCGACACGTCAAACGTCACCGAGTCCTTTTCGCCAGCGCCGATGACTTTGGTGTGGGCGATGACGCGGCTGTCGTCCGGCTTCAAATAGTCCTTGTCGATGCCCGCGGCCATGCCGTCGGTGACGACTGCCTGGGTGTCGGCCTTTTTGCCCAGCACCCAGTTATGGCCCATGACATTCTTCGGCAGGCTGCCGGAGTGAGTCAGGCTGACGGTGAATTCCTTGCAGCTCTTGTCGATCTCAATGGCTTTGGTGTCGTACATCATTTGATCGGTCGAATCGACTGTGACCGAGCACTCGGCAGCCAGCAATTGACCACTGGCCAGCGACAACAGCGAAATCGCTACAAGCTTGCGAATCATTTGAATCTCCAGGGCAGGACTTGATTAACGTAAAACTGATGTAAGAAGAGAGTGCCCGATCAGCGCCGGGGTTCCAAGGACGTGCGTCAAACCGTCTCTCGGACGCTCGTGACAGAGCGTCCTTTTGAAGAACGATTCACGGGACCCGGTAATTAGCCGCTGACCGGCATCACCGTGACCCGCACCTCCGGATCATGCGTGCCGCCGCCCAGAATCACGCCACGCAACGGTGAGACATCGGAGAAATCGCGCCCCCAGGCCAGGCTGATGTGCTCCAGCGCAGGCTGCACGTTGTTGGTGGGGTCGAAGTCGACCCAGCCCGAGGCCGGACAGAATACCGAGACCCAGGCGTGCGAGGCATCGGCACCGATCAGCCGCGGCTGCCCCGGTGGCGGCTGGGTGAGCAGATAGCCGCTCACATAGCGCGCCGCCAGGCCACGGGAACGCAGACACGCCAGCATCAAATGGGCGAAGTCCTGACACACGCCGCGCCGCCGCTCCAGCACTTCCATCAGCGGCGTGGCGACCTGAGTGGCTTCTTCATCGAAGGTGAATTCCTCGAAAATCTTTTCCATCAAGGCCTGTACGCACAGCAACAACGGGCGGCCCGGCGGGAAACAGACCTGCGAGAACTCGACGAACGAGCGCTTCAGGTGAACGTAGGGGGATTCGAAGCGATAGCGGCAGGCCTCCAGAATGTCCTCGGTCATCGGCTTGGCGCTGTACGTCAGCGCACTGCGGGTCACTTCCCATTCCGGCGACAGATTGAAATCCAGAAACGGCTTCTCCATGACCTCGATACGCAACCGCGCATTGACCTGCAACTCATCGTGCGGACGCTCGAAGGCCAGACGGGTCAGCGGGTTGCCGAACACATCCAGCTCATCACGACGCGTGGTGGGCTCCGGAAGAATCTCCAGCGCCTGCTCGGTGCAACGCTGCCAGGGACTGGTGCGCGGCCACAGGTGCGCCAGTTGCTGGGCCAGCGAGACCGGGCTGTCGTACTTGTAATGCGTGTCATGGAAAATCTGGTAGAAAGCGCTCATCAGACAGACACCGTGCGTTGGCTGACATCATCGACGTGGGCAAAGTGGCGCAACGCCAGGCGATCGGATGCCTGTCCACTGCAATCACCGATGCTCTGCAGCAGGTCCGCCAGCCCGTCGAGCACGGCGTCGATACTGCTCTGGCCAAACAAGGGATTCTCCAGGCTGCCCAGGTCGAACGCGGCAAGACGCTGGGCCAGCACCGCCAGGCTGCTGTCGCGCGGCGCATCGAACTCGTCGTTCAAGCGGCGCAACGAGCGCTGCACCAGTTTAAGCTGGAACAGCACCGCATGCGGGTTCTGCTCGTCCAGCAGCAACAGGTCCAGCACCGGAATCAGATGCGGCACCGCCATGTAGCGCGAGCGATAGGTGATGCTGCTGTTGCCCAGCTCCAGCAACCACTCCAGCCCGGCCCGCTCGAAAACCACCAGCCCGCGCAAAAACGCCGAGAGACTGGTGCTGAGAAACTTCAGGCGCTCGATCCGTCGCCCGATCATCAGGAAGCTCCAGCCCTCGTCGCGGGTCATGTCATCCATGGCGAAGCCGGACAGGGCCGCCAGCGACATCACCAGACGGTTGAGAAAATCCAGCAGTTCGCCGAAATCCGGCTCTTCGCTTTCCAGGCTCAGGGCCTCGCGCTGCAACTCGACCAGCGCCTGCCAGTTTTCCTTGGATAACTTGCCCCGCACTTGCGAAGCGGCCCATTGCAGACGCTGCAAATTGGCCCGAAGGCTGAACGGCCACTCGTCGCCCAGCAGCGCGACAAGCAGGCGATCCCTAAGCTCTTCGCCCTCCTGCGCCTCGGGCAGCATGCCCAGGCTCTCGGCCAGCGCAACGGCGGCTTGCAGCGCGAGAGGGTCATCATCGTCGACGTAGCGCGTCAGCATGATGCGCAGCAGGCGCGCACTGTCGTCACAGCGCTCGCAGTAACGGCCGAACCAGAACAGGTTTTCCACCACCCGTGACGGCAGATAAGGATCGCGACGGATCAGGTCGTAGACACCCAGCTTACGCTGGCCTTTCCACGGCTCGCCGAGGTGCGAGCGCTCGCCCAGCACCCAGGTGTCCTTGCTCGCCCCGCCACGCTGCATCGAAACCACGTCGGCGTCGGCTTCAGCGGCCACTCGGGTCAGGCCGCCCGGCAGCACGCGATAGCCGTCGAGGCTGGCCACGGCATACACACGCATGCCGATGGCGCGCGGCTGCAAACCGGTGCCATCGGCCTGCAGCACCGGAGCATGGGACAACTGCGCCAGCTCCTGCGCGACGTAGGCATAGGGCCGCGACTGCATGCGCTGGGCAAGTGCGAGGCGTTGCTCCTCATTCAGATCACGGCCGAACACCGGCGCGAAGTGCTGCGAGGGGAACGCCGGTTTGATCAACAGATCCGGCAGTTTTTCCAGCGCCTGAGCCAGCACCGGCGGCTCTCCGCACCACCAGGTCGCCACCGAGGGCAGGATCAGATCCTCGCCGAACAGGTACTGGCTGATTTTCGGCAAAAAGCCCAATAGCCCGGGCGACTCCAGCACACCACTGCCCAACGCGTTAGCGACCAGTACATTGCCCTGACGCACCGCCTCAAGCAGCCCCGGCACACCCAGCGCAGAATCGGTACGCAATTCCAGGGGATCGCAGAAGTCATCGTCCAGCCGGCGCATGATGGCGTGAACCCGACGCAAGCCGCTGAGGGTCTTCAGGTAGACCGTGGCATCGCGCACCGTCAGATCGCCCCCCTCGACCAGCGGATAGCCCAGTTGCCGCGCCAGGTACAAGTGTTCGAAGTAGCTTTCGTTGAAACGGCCCGGCGTCAGCAGAACGATCAGGGGGGCTTCGTTGCTGGTCGGCGCCTGACGGGCCAGGGTCTGCTGCAGCGCATCGAAGAAACCCGACAGGTGCCGGACTTGCAGGTCGCGGTAGGTTTCCGGCAAGGCGCGCGCGACGCTCTGGCGGTTTTCCAGCGCATAACCGGCACCCGAAGGCGCCTGGGTACGGTCGGCAGTCACCCACCAGCGCCCGTCCGGGGTACGCGCCAGATCAACGGCGTACATGTGCAGGAACGTGCCTTCCGGAGGCTTCACACCCTGACAGGGCCAGAGAAAGTTGTTGTGGCCAAACACCAGTTCGGCGGGCAACAGGCCATTGGCGATCAGCGTCTGCGGGCCGTAAAGGTCGGCGAGCACTGCGTTGAGCAGCCGCGCACGCTGGGCAATCCCTGCCGCCACGTGCTGCCATTCATCCGCGGCAATGATGTGCGGCAACAGGTCCAGCTCCCACGGGCGATCCGCGCCCTTGGGGTCGGCATAGACGTTGTAGGTGACACCGTTTTCCTGAATCTGCCGGGTCAGCAGGGCCTGACGCTGGATCAGTTGCGCTGCACTGCTGCGCCGCATGTGCTCGTACAGACGACGCCAGTGCGGGCGAACGGCTCCGTAGGCGTCGAGCATTTCGTGGTAGGTACCCTCGGACAGCGGGTAGTGGTCAAGCAGGTCGGGCATGGAAGGCTCGGCAGGCAACGTAAGGACTTCAGATTAGTGCAGTCAGATGTCACGTCCGTGTGCATCTGACGCACAGAGCCACTGTTTTTTTAATGCAGACGCATATCCAGCGTCATCGGCAGCTCGTCGTTAATGTTGAGCGACGGAACGTCCAGTTTGCCCGGGGTATGGCCGATGCGGAAGAAACGTGACAGGCGACGGCTTTCCGCTTCGTTGGCGTTGACCGGCAAGGTTTCGTAATTACGGCCGCCCGGATGGGCGACATGATACTCGCAGCCACCCAGCGAGCGGTGCATCCAGGTGTCGAGCAGATCGAAAACCAGTGGCGCATGCACGCCGATGGTCGGTTGCAGGCAGTTGGCCGGCTGCCAGGCGCGATAACGCACACCGGCAACGAACTCGCCGGCCCGCCCGGTCGGCTGCAGAGGCACTGCCACACCGTTACAGGTCAGCACGTAGCGCTGCGGCGGCAGCCCGCTGATATGCACTTGCAGACGCTCCAGCGATGAATCGACGTAGCGCACCGCGCCGCCGGCCGAGCCCTCTTCACCCAGGACATGCCAGGGCTCCAGCGCCTGACGCAGTTCCAGCTCGATACCGTTGACGGCGTAATCGCCCACTTTCGGGAAGCGGAATTCCAGGTGCGCAGAGAACCAGTCGGCCTGCACCGGGTAGCCTGCCGCGTTGAGGTCGGCAACCACATCGGCAAAATCCTGCTCGATGAAGTGCGGCAGCATGAAGCGGTCATGCAGTTGCGTGCCCCAGCGCGCCAGTTTCGCGGGGGCGTAGGGTTCACGCCAGAAGCGCGCCACCAGGGCGCGCAGCAACAACTGCTGCGCCAGGCTCATGCGTGCATGCGGCGGCATCTCGAAGGCGCGCAGCTCGAGCAGCCCCAGGCGTCCGGTTGCGCCATCGGGCGAGTAAAGCTTGTCGATGCAGAACTCGGCACGGTGGGTATTGCCGGTGACGTCGATCAGCAGGTTACGCAGCAGACGGTCCACCACCCACGGCGCAACTTTCTCGCCTGGCGCCGGCATCTGCGCAAAAGCGATTTCCATCTCGTAGAGCGAGTCGTTGCGCGCCTCGTCGATGCGCGGTGCCTGGGACGTCGGGCCGATGAACAGGCCGGAAAACAGGTACGACAGCGAAGGATGGTTGTGCCAGTAGCTGATCAGGCTGCGCAGCATGTCCGGACGCCTTAGAAACGGCGAGTCCGCCGGCGTCGCGCCGCCCAGGACGAAATGGTTGCCCCCGCCGGTGCCGGTGTGACGGCCATCGATCATGAACTTCTCGGTGGTCAGACGCGTGAGGCGCGCCTGTTCATAGAGAAACTCGGTGCGCTCGACCAGCTCGTCCCAGCTCGCCGAAGGCTGCACGTTAACCTCGATCACGCCAGGGTCTGGCGTGATCCGGAAATTGCACAGCCGCGGATCGCTTGGCGGCTCGTAGCCTTCCAGCAGGATCGGGCACTGCAGTTCTTCTGCCGTCGCTTCGATCACGGCCACCAGCTCAAGGTATTCCTCAAGCTTTTGCAGCGGCGGCATGAACAGGTACAGCCGCCCTTCGCGCGCTTCGGCACACAACGCCGTGCGGGTCAGCCAGTCGGCCGACTCGTCGATCTTCGGCGCGCGCTCGGCGTCCGTGTCTGTGGACTTGAGCGCCGAGGTCAACGAGTCGCTGTCGGCCAGCTCGGGGAAGTCCTGGTTATGGTCGGTCGGGTGAATGAACGGGTATTCCGCCGCCTTGACCCAAGGCTGCGACGCCAGCGGCAATCGATAGCCCAGCGCAGAATCGCCCGGCACCAGACGGCAATGCTCGTCACGCAGGTACCAGCGGCCACTCTGCCAGCTGCCACCGTCCGCGTTGCGGGCCAGCGGCAGGACCTGACCGATCATCTTGTCCAGCCCCTGGGCAAAGACCTTGCGCAGGCGCGCACGCTCCAGCTCATCGCCCAGCCGCGAGTCTTCGGCCGTGACGTTGACCGGCAACGCGCCTTCGCGCCACAAGTAGTAGAAATTGTCTTCGTAAGCCGGGAACACGAAGCGGGCCGGCAGCGTCAGACGCTCGGCAACGCTGGCCAGAAAACGCCCCGCCAGTTCGCCGGTAGCGCCGTAGTCGCGGGTTTCATCGGCGATCAGTGCATTATTGCGCCACACCGGCTGGCCGTCCTTGCGCCAGAAGCAGTTCAGCGACCAGCGCGGCAACTGCTCACCCGGATACCATTTTCCCTGCCCGAAATGCACGATGCCCAGCGGCGCGTAATGCCCGCGCATGCGCTGGAACAGCTCGGCGGACAGCTCACGCTTGCGCGGCCCCAGCGCGGCGGTGTTCCATTCGGCGCCATCGCGATCGTCGATGGACACGAAGGTCGGCTCGCCGCCCATGGTCAGGCGCACATCGTCGCGCAGCAGATCGGCGTCGATCTGTCGGCCCAGGGCCTGGATGTCCTGCCATTGCGCTTCGGTGTAAGGCTTGGTGACGCGCGGCGCCTCCCAGATACGCTCGACCGACATTTCATGGCTGAATTCGGTTTCGCAGGGCTCGACCAGACCGCTGATCGGTGCTGCAGAGGACGGTTCAGGGCTGCATGCGAGGGGAATGTGCCCTTCACCAGCGAACAGGCCGGAAGTGGCATCCAGCCCGACCCAGCCCGCACCCGGCAGATAGACCTCGCACCAGGCGTGCAGGTCGGTGAAATCGACATCCGTACCCGACGGCCCATCGAGCGCCTCGACATCGGCCTTGAGCTGAATGAGGTAGCCCGACACGAAGCGCGCCGCCATGCCCAGATGACGCAGCAACTGCACCAGCAGCCAGGCCGAGTCACGGCACGAGCCCGAGGCGTTTTCCAGGGTGAATTCCGGAGTCTGAACGCCCGGTTCCATGCGGATCAGGTAAGCCACGTCCTGACTCAGGCGCTGATTGAGGCCGACCAGAAAGTCGATGGCCGGAATCGGCTCGCGACTGATGCTGTCCAGGTACGCCTGAAATCTCGGGGTCAGCGGCAGTTTTTCAAGGTACGGCGCCAGCTCGCGCTGCTCTTCGCTGGCGTAGGTGAACGGGATGTTCTCGGCGTAGGGCTCGAGGAAGAAGTCGAACGGATTGAACACCGCCATCTCGGCGACCAGATCGACTTCGACGCGGAATTCATCGGTCTTTTCCGGGAAGACCAGACGCGCCAGGTAATTACCTTGAGGGTCCTGCTGCCAGTTGATGAAATGGTTTTCAGGCAGGACTTTCAGCGAATACGACAGCACGCGTGTGCGGCTATGGGCGGCCGGGCGCAGGCGAACGATCTGCGGACCCAGTTCGACCGCGCGGTCGTAGCGATAATGCGTGACATGGTGCAAGGCAATATGAATCGACACGGCGTGCCTCCTGCGAGCCTGAACGGTAATTGAGCCGCGCAAGACTTATGCCATCCGGTCAAAGTCGTGCGCCAACGAGATTGGAACTCCCCGCCTGAACGGGCGCAGCACCAAAATCGTGCCGGCCGAAGCCAGCGGTGCAAGGGTTGCACGCTAATAAGGCAGACAGTGTGGCAGAGGGAATGAGTGGGGGGTGAAGAATTGTGAGCGGCGTGGGTATGTGGCGTTGATGGATAGAGCGGCACGGCGGGAGTGGTGTGACGCGGAGCGTCACGAACGGCATTCCCACGCTGGAGCGTGAGGAACGATGATCTCGACTATCGTGCGACGCTCCGCGTCGACATGCCGTTCTGGACGCTCTGCGTCCGCCTTACTGCCGGTCCCCGGCAGATCGCGAACAAGTTCGCTCCCACGCCCTCCGGGCAGAAGCCCGCTATTCAGCGGCCTTCAGAACCTATGTATGGACACGCAGTTCCGGACGCTCTGCGTCTGCCCTGATACCCCAAGTTAGCGTGGCACCACCGGCTTGCGCTTGGGCGGTTTGGTGCCTTTGCCTTTGGCTGCATCCATGCGCTCCTTGGCGGCCTGCTTGTTGCGCGCCATGGCGGCAGCCTTGGCCTCTTCGCGCTTGTCCCACGGCTTGCTGCCATCGCTTCCGCGCGGCGGCAGGCCGGTGTGCTGGGTCTGGATCAGCGTGGTCTTGGCGTTTTTCGCAACCTTGTGACTGCCCGCCGGCGTCGAGTTCTTGCGGCGCGCACTCTGATAGCTGTCGGTAGCCGGCTGATGCAACGGGATCAGTTGATCCTTGCCCGGCCCGATCAGGTCGGCACGGCCCATGCGTTCCAGTGCCTCACGCAGCATCGGCCAGCCTTTCGGGTCGTGATAGCGCAGGAAAGCCTTGTGCAGACGACGTTGCGCTTCGCTCTTCACGATGGTGACGGCATCGCTCTTGTAGGTGACCTTGCGCAGCGGGTTCTTGCCCGAGTGGTACATGGCCGTGGCCGTGGCCATCGGCGACGGGTAGAACGCCTGCACCTGGTCCGCACGGAAACCATTGCCCTTGAGCCACAAAGCCAGGTTCATCATGTCTTCATCGGTGGTACCCGGGTGGGCGGCGATGAAGTAAGGAATCAGGTACTGCTCCTTGCCGGCTTCCTTGGTGTACTTCTCGAACATGCGCTTGAACTTGTCATAGCTGCCAATGCCCGGCTTCATCATCTGGTTGAGCGGACCTTCCTCGGTGTGTTCCGGGGCGATCTTCAGGTAACCACCGACGTGGTGCGTGACCAGTTCCTTGACGTACTCCGGCGACTCGACCGCGAGGTCGTAGCGCAGGCCAGAGGCGATCAGGATCTTTTTCACGCCCGGCAAGGCGCGCGCGCTGCGATACAGCTGGATCAGCGACGAGTGATCGGTATTCAGGTTCGGGCAGATACCCGGGAATACGCAGGACGGCTTGCGGCAGGCCGACTCGATCTCCGGGCTTTTGCAGGCGATGCGATACATGTTCGCGGTCGGCCCGCCCAGGTCGGAAATGACCCCGGTAAAGCCCGGCACCTTGTCGCGGATCTCTTCGATTTCGCGAATGATCGACTCTTCGGAGCGGTTCTGAATGATCCGTCCTTCGTGCTCGGTGATCGAGCAGAAGGTGCAGCCGCCGAAGCAGCCACGCATGATGTTCACCGAGAAACGAATCATGTCGTAGGCAGGGATCTTTTCCTTGCCGTACGCAGGGTGCGGGACGCGCGCGTAAGGCATGCCAAACACGTAGTCCATTTCTTCAGTGGTCATCGGAATGGGCGGCGGGTTGAACCAGACGTCAACGTCGCCATGCTTCTGAACCAGCGCGCGAGCGTTGCCCGGGTTGGTTTCAAGGTGCAGCACGCGGTTGGCGTGGGCATACAGCACAGCGTCGTTACGGACCTTTTCCACTGAAGGCAGGCGGATGACCGTCTTGTCGCGGGTCATGCGCGGGCTGGCAAGAATCTGCACCACCTTGGCTTCGTTGGGGTCCTCGACGTTGCCCTTTTCCTGCTCGATGGCGCAGGCCTGAGTGTCCTGGGTGTTGACGTACGGGTTGATGATCTTGTCGACCTTGCCCGGACGGTCGATACGCGTGGAATCGACCTCATACCAGCCCTGCGGCGTGTCACGACGAATGAACGCCGTACCGCGCACGTCGGTGATGTCTTCGATCTTGTGGCCGTAGGACAGGCGCTGGGCGACTTCGACAATCGCACGTTCGGCATTGCCGTACAGCAGGATGTCGGCACAGGCGTCGATCAGGATCGAGTTGCGAACCTTGTCCTGCCAGTAGTCATAGTGCGCGATGCGGCGCAGCGAAGCTTCGATGCCACCCAGCACGATAGGCACGTGCTTGTAGGCTTCCTTGCAGCGCTGGCTGTACACCAGACTTGCGCGGTCCGGACGTTTGCCGGCCATGCCGCCCGGGGTATAGGCGTCATCGGAGCGAATTTTCTTGTCCGCGGTATAGCGGTTGATCATCGAGTCCATGTTGCCGGCAGCGACACCGAAAAACAGATTCGGCTCGCCGAGCTTCATGAAGTCGTCTTTGGACTGCCAGTCGGGCTGCGCGATGATCCCGACCCGAAAGCCCTGGGATTCGAGCAGACGACCGATGATCGCCATGCCGAAAGACGGGTGATCCACGTACGCATCACCGGTAACGATGATGATGTCGCAGGAATCCCAGCCAAGCAGATCCATTTCTTCCCGGCTCATGGGCAGGAAAGGTGCTGGTCCGAAACATTCGGCCCAGTACTTGGGATAGTCAAATAACGGCTTGGCTGATTGCATGTTCAGGACCTACGTTTGCACGTTGGAAAAATCGCGGGCGCGGAATATAGCACATTTTTTGATCAAGTCCGACGGCAATGGTCGGAATAGCAAGATCATTCGCCTGGCGCGCCTCACTGCTATTTATCACAGTACCGCGACTTATCGAGTCGGAATACCCTGATTCCGCGCTCTGATGGAAATCTACGACCATGCCTGATTCCCTGCACCGACATACACCCACGCTTATGGTGACTGATAGCCGGGGGCTGCCAATCCGCAGTGTGAGTTATTACCGCGGCACACCGGGTGATAGTTCGCAGGCGCGCCCGGAACGCCAGCAGTATGATGCAGCGGCAAGACCCGTCGCCAGATGGGACGCCAGGCTATTCAGGCAATTGACCACCGAGCCATTCACTCGCCCGAACCTGAGCACGGTATTCAGCCTCACCGGCGCGCCCCTGGCGGTAAACAGTGTCGACGCAGGCTGCCGGGTTTCCCTTTATGGCGAGGCGGGTCAGTTGCTGGAACACCATGACGCACGCGGTACCCACTGGACAACCCGCTACGACGAACTGCTGCGCCCCTTGGCGATCAACGAAAAGCCCAGGGGCCAGCCCTGCCGAACATCAGAACGTTTCTCATATGCCGATAGTTCAGAGCTGGCCGCTGCCAACAATGTCTGCGGCCACCTGATTCAGACTTACGACGGATCGGGTAGCGATCTTATCGATGCCTGTGGCGTATCAGGGCAGATTCTCCAGCAGACCCGACGCTTTCTGCAGAAGAACGATCTACCGAACTGGCCTGAAGACGCTCTGCATCAGGATGAGCTGCTGGAGCCCGGCCCTGGTTTCTCAAGCAAAGCACGCTTCAACGCTATGGGCGAGGTACTTGACCAAACCGATGCATCAGGCAATCGTCATACGTCGACCTATGACGTGTCGGGCCAGTTGAAGGCTACCCGCCTGAGGGTGATGAACGGGAGCGATCAGGTACTGCTGCATGGATTGATGTACGACGCGCATGGCCGTATCGAGTCGCAAACAGCCGGTAACGGAGTCATCAGTTGCGCAAGCTTTGATCCTGCTGATGGTCGCATGGGTGAGCTAATCACCTACCGTCCGGGAGTCAAGCAACTGCAGCACCTGCTGTACGACTACGACCCAGTGGGAAATGTAACCAGGATTCGGGACGAGGCACAGCCCGCACGCCACTGTTCAGGCCAGCGCATTGATGCCGTCAATGAATACGAATATGACAGCCTTTACCAGTTAATCAGGGCCAGCGGTCGCGAAACCGCCCTGGCGGGGATTCGC
Source organism: Pseudomonas sp. MEJ108 (assembly GCF_030208985.1). Lineage (NCBI taxonomy): Bacteria > Pseudomonadati > Pseudomonadota > Gammaproteobacteria > Pseudomonadales > Pseudomonadaceae > Pseudomonas > Pseudomonas sp. MEJ108. The sequence goes on along the minus strand of NZ_JARVSW010000025.1, from coordinate 46,062 downwards.
CCTGAATTACCGGAGCTCGCCCGGCTACCAGTGGATGAAAGTCAGCTACTCAATTACACCCAACGTTATTCCTACGACGATGCGGGCAATCTCTTAAAGCTCATTCACAAGGGTGCGCAAGCGTACACACGTCACATGATCGTCGATACCAAAAGCAACCGGGCCTTGCCCTGGAGCGAGGGTAACGCGCCACCAGACTTCGATAAACAATTCGACGCCAATGGCAATCAGCAAGCGCTGGTTGCGGGACGAGCGCTGCACTGGGACTCGGGAAACCGCCTGATCAAGGTGGATGCCGTTACTCGTTCCGAGCAACCAGAAGACGGCGAACACTACGCTTACGACGCTAGCGGCCAGCGCATGCGTAAAACAGCGAAGGCCATGACCCGGACATTCCAGCACCAATGCGACGTGCGCTATTTGCCAGGCCTGGAAATCCGTACAAACAGTGCAACCGGCGAGCGACTGGAAGTCATCACAGTGTACGCCGGACGGACTAACGTGCGCTGCCTGCACTGGCTAGAGGGCAAACCGGATGCGATAGACAACAATCAGCTCCGCTACAGCATCGGTGACCACCTGGGCTCAAGCACACTTGAGCTGGATGCCCAGGCAAAGCTGATCAGCCATGAAGGGTATTACCCGTTCGGAGGGACCGCATGGTGGGCTGCGCGCTCGGCTGTTGAAGCGTCCTATAAAGTCATCCGCTACTCTGGCAAGGAGCGGGACAGCACGGGTCTTTATTACTACGGCGTGAGGTATTACGCGCCTTGGCTGATGCGCTGGATGAGTGCAGACCCGCTAGGCGATGTAGAGGGGCTGAACCTTTACCGAATGACCAGAAACAACCCCGTCAGCAGAGTCGACCCAGAGGGTGGCCAGAGCATTGATTTTGACGGCATGACGCTCATTTCCATAGGCATTACTATTGGGGTAGTCGCTATGGGACTGACCACCTGGGCACTTCTAGCCTACACCTCGTGGACCCGGAAAAACGCCAGACTAAAGGACTATAGGGCTTTTTCTGATAGTGCGGCCAGTGAGTTTGGGCTTGACAGCAATGAGATTAAAGAACTTCACGGCTTCATGAGCAGCGTCAACGCGAGACCCAGGGATATATTTTTTCGGCACGACGACCCGACTGGATCGGTACATGCGTATTACCTCCCCAAATCAGTCCAGCAAGACTTTTTCAAAAAACACAGCAAATCGCCTGAATTCTTAAGCCAGTCAACGAAACTCATCCACATGGAGCTTAGGGCCGCAGAGTATCCTGACCTGTCCCGCCGCGCGAGCAATGTGAGCAATGTGAGCAATGTGAGCACCTTAAGCAACGTGAGCAACCGGACATCTATTACTGAGACATCAGAACCCACCGTATCTCCTGAAGATAAAAAGCGTTATCGCGACTCTGCAGGAACAAGTACATCCACGCCTGAAGCCCCCAGTCTTAATGCCCCAGTAAAAAAGAAGCGAGCGACAACATTCGCCAAGGTTGCTATCGGCGACTTTTTTAACTCCACAGTGTTCGAGGATGCTAAAAACACATTTGGAGAGGATGAAGTGACATCAGCCGTCACCAAGGCGATCGACAGTTTCAATGAGCGAGGTTTTAACGGCGCCTCAGCACACAAGTTAAGGACAGGAGAAATCTCTCTGGACCTTCTCGGGTTAGGCGGCGCCACAGGCAGAGGCAGAATGCGGTTGCTACTGGCAAAAAACAAAAAAACAGGGCGATTGTATCCAACCCGAATCACGGATACGCACCGATAGATGCTGCCACCGTCTCAGCACGAGCCATGATGAAACGGCAACAGCATCTGGCGGCAAAATCAATCGTCGTCAAAGTTGTAACTGCCCGGTGCCAGATTCTCGAAGCGCGTGTATTTGCCGATGAACGCCAGGCGCGTGGTGCCGATGGGGCCGTTACGCTGCTTGCCGATGATGATCTCGGCAATGCCCTTGTGCTCGGTTTCCGGGTGATACACCTCGTCCCGGTAAACGAACATGATGACGTCGGCATCCTGCTCGATCGCTCCGGATTCCCGGAGGTCGGAGTTGATCGGGCGTTTGTTGGGACGCTGCTCAAGGGAGCGGTTGAGCTGCGACAGGGCAATCACCGGGCAGTTGAATTCCTTGGCCAGTGCTTTCAACGAGCGCGAGATCTCGGAAATCTCGTTGGTACGGTTGTCGCCACTGGAGCCGGGAATCTGCATCAACTGCAGGTAGTCGATCATGATCATGGCGATGTCGCCATGCTCACGCACGATCCGCCGCGTCCGCGCGCGCATTTCGGACGGGCTGATACCGGCCGTGTCGTCGATGAACAGCTTGCGGTCATTGAGCAGATTGACCGCCGATGTCAGACGCGGCCAGTCATCGTCATCAAGCTGGCCGGCCCGCACCTTGGTCTGGTCGATGCGCCCCAGCGAGGACAACATACGCATGATCAGCGATTCGCCTGGCATCTCCAGCGAGTAGACCAGCACCACCTTGTCACTGCGCAGCACCGCGTTCTCGACCAGGTTCATGGCGAAGGTGGTCTTACCCATCGACGGACGTCCGGCGACGATGATCAGGTCGGAGGGTTGCAGTCCGCTGGTCTTTTCATCGAGATCGGTATACCCGGTCGACAGCCCGGTAATGGCGTTGTCGCTGTTGAACAGCGTATCGATACGGTCGATGGCCTTGGTCAGCAGGTCGTTGACGCTGACCGGACCGCCGGTCTTGGGGCGCGCTTCGGCGATCTGGAAGATCTGCCGTTCAGCCTCGTCAAGAATCTCTTCGGCGGTCCGGCCTTCGGGGTTGAACGCACTGTCGGCGATTTCGGTACTGATGCCGATCAACTGCCGAAGCGTGGCCCGGGCCCGGACGATCTGCGCGTAGGCCTTGATGTTGGCGACAGAAGGCGTGTTTTTCGCCAGCTCACTGAGGTAGCCCAGGCCGCCCACTTGCGAGGTCTGCCCTTCCTTGTCCAGCTGTTCAGCCAGGGTGACCACGTCGATCGGGCTGTTCTGGTCGGCCAATCGGGCGATGGCGCGGAATATCAGGCGGTGGTCATGTCGATAGAAATCGCCATCGGAAACTTGATCGAGCACCCGCTCCCAGGCGTTGTTGTCCAGCATCAGACCACCGAGTACAGCCTGTTCGGCCTCAATGGAATGTGGCGGCACCTTCAGGGCGGCGGTTTGCAGATCGTATTGCTCGGGGGCGGAAATATCGTTCATGGCCACTTTAATTCGGGGTTTGCAGAATGGGGATGGCACAAAGACAAAGGGCACGACCTGTAAACAGGATCGTGCCCGATGTTAATCCTCTGGCAGCAATGCCGCCAGACGATTACGTGTTGCTTAAGCAGCCACTACGACAACGCGTACGGTTGCTTCTACGTCGCTGTGCAGGTGCACGGCTACGTCGAATTCACCAACGTTGCGGATAGTGCCGTTCGGCAGACGAACTTCGCTTTTTGCAACTTCAACGCCAGAGGCGGTCAGTGCATCAGCGATGTCGTGGGTGCCGATCGAACCGAACAGCTTGCCTTCGTCACCAGCGGTGGCAGTGATAGTCACTTCCAGCTCAGCCAGTTGGGCAGCGCGAGTTTCGGCAGATGCTTTCTTGTCTGCAGCCAGTTTTTCCAGCTCGGCACGACGCTCTTCAAACGCAGCCACGTTGGCAGCGGTTGCAGCGGTTGCTTTGCCGTAAGGCAGCAGGTAGTTACGACCGTAGCCGGCCTTAACGTTTACTTTGTCGCCCAGGTTGCCCAGGTTGGCGACTTTTTCCAGAAGGATCAGTTGCATGTGGAAATCCTCTTAACTTTTAACCTTCACCGTTCGCAGGACCATTGCCGGAATCTTTCGAGCTCCGGCGACCGCGAAAATCAATCAGGCTGTCGACAATGGCAATTACCACGAGCAACGGATAAATCAGCTGCATGAACACCAGCAGCGTGATGTACATCCCCACCAGCCAGAACCTGGACAGACGCTTTTCAGCGACCAGTCCGTGAATCAGGGCCAGGCCCGCAAAGACCAGCGGTACGCTGCACAGCGGTGTAAGCATCGCTATCTGCGGACCGAAATTCGGCCCCACCAGCATGCACACCACCAGCACCAACGCGGGTACCAGCGGGAGTTTCACGGCGCGAAATTCACGCCCGAAACCACCAGGGTTGTACAACATCGCCTGCCAGTACCGCCCAAGAATCAGGCACAGCACACTGACGATTTGCAGCACAGCCGCTATCAGGCCATTCAGGACGGGTGCAATCAGTGCCCCCAGACGCGCTCGCTCTTCTACGTTCAACTGCTCGTAGAGCCCGGCCAGCATTGTCGGCAGATGTTTCTGCAACTCCTGCGACATTGCTTCCAGAGGTTCGCGAAAAACCGTGCCCAGAATTACTGCATACACCACACCCAACGCCACGCTGACCAGCAGCACGCGGACCCAGGACTCGCTGGCACGCAAAACCATTGCCAAACTCAGTGAACCCGCCAGCACCATGGCTGTACGAGGTTCACCGAAATACCACCAGACCAAAGCCGGCAGCAGAGCCCAGGACAGGACACCAACGGCATCACTGAACCCGCGTCGCAGGAGCACAAGGCACCCTGCGGCAGCACTCAACCAGAACAACAGCGGCAATGCCGCACATCCAGCCACTACGAGAGTGGCCTGCATACGGCCGCGCATGATGAATTCAGCCAGGGCACGCATGCTTTCTATCCTTTGTTACGTTTTGTCGACTACCTGGTCTCAGCGGCCGTGGCTGTCGGTGTAGGCCAGCAGGGCCAGGAAGCGGGCACGCTTGATAGCGGTGGCCAGCTGACGCTGATAACGTGCTTTAGTACCCGTGATACGGCTTGGAACGATTTTGCCGGTCTCGGATACGTAGGCTTTCAGAGTGTTGAGATCTTTGTAATCGATCTCTTTGACGTCTTCAGCGGTGAAGCGGCAGAATTTACGACGACGGAAGAAACGTGCCATGTAATTGGCTCCTCAAAAGGTCCGTGGATTACTCGTCAGCGTTATCGCTAACGTCGCTGTTGTCGCCGTCATCGCCATCGGCGCTGTCGGAGTGCTCAGGACGGTCACGACGCTCACGGCGCTCACTGCGGTTCTCTTCAGCCTTGAGCATCTCGGACTGGCCGGTTACGGCTTCGTCGCGACGGATGACCAGGTTACGGATCACAGCATCGTTGTAACGGAAGTTGTCTTCCAGCTCGGCCAGAGCCTTGCCAGTGCACTCAACGTTCAGCATCACGTAGTGAGCCTTGTGAACATTGTTGATTGCGTAAGCCAGTTGACGACGGCCCCAATCTTCCAGACGGTGGATTTTGCCGCCGTCTTCTTCGATCAGCTTGGTGTAACGCTCTACCATGCCGCCGACTTGCTCGCTTTGATCCGGGTGGACCAAAAAGATAATTTCGTAATGACGCATGAATGCTCCTTACGGGTTGTAGCCTGCCGCTCAAATAGCGGTCAGACAAGGAGTGAATGACACTGTTGGTCTTGCTCAGGGACAGGCACATGCGCGCCTGCCGTGACAGCAAGGGGCGCAAGTGTAGAGAAGGCAGCTGCAAGCTGCAAGTGGAAAGCTACAAATGGGGAAGGAGCTACAAGCTGCAAGTGGAAAGCTACAAGTAGAAGCAGTCCGCTTGTAGCTTGTAGCTTGAGGCTTGCAGCTGCTACTAAGCCGGCTTCCGCTTGGCGGATCGCTGGCGTAGCGCTTCGAACAGACACACGCCGGTCGCGACCGACACGTTCAGACTGCTGACACTGCCCGCCATCGGCAGGCGCACCAGATAATCACAATGCTCACGGGTCAGGCGACGCATGCCCTTGCCTTCGGCGCCCATGATAATGATGGTCGGCCCGGTCAGGTCCTGCTGATACAGCTCGACCTCGGCCTCGCCCGCAGTCCCCACCACCCACAATCCGCGCTGCTGCAGTTTTTCCAGCGTACGTGCCAGGTTGGTAACCGCCACCAGCGGAATGACCTCGGCGGCACCGCAGGCGACCTTGCGCACGGCTGGCGTCAGGGTTGCGGATTTGTCCTTGGGTACGATGACCGCCAGCGCACCTGCTGCATCAGCAGTACGCAGGCAAGCGCCGAGGTTGTGCGGATCGGTCACGCCGTCCAGCACCAACAGCAGCGGCGAGCCTTCACTGCGGTCCAGCAGTTCGTCGAGCATGGCCTCGCCCCAGACCTGACTCGGGCTCACATCAGCAACAACGCCCTGATGCACGCCCTCGACCCAGGCATCCATTTCGCGGCGCTCGGCCTGCCCGATGGTCACGCGATTCTCGGCTGCCAGCGCCACCAGCGTCTGGACGCGAGGGTCGTTACGACCCTCGGCCAGCCAGATGTGCTTGACGCGTTTCGGATGATGACGAAGTAACGCTTCTACGGCGTGAACGCCGTAGATTTTTTCCAGCTGACTCATGACTTGGCCTTGGGTTTACGAGCGCCACTGCTTTTCGCAGCTGGCGCGGAGCCCGTTTTTGACGAGCCTTTACGGTGTTTGCTGGCCGGCTTGCCCGATGAAGGCGCAGAGCCCGACCTGTCAGACTTTCCCGACGATGCCTTGCTACCACCCTTCGCGTCTGCCAGAAGCGCTTTTTTCAGCTCGCGGCTTTTACGCACTTCTGCGTTTTTCGCCGCGGCATCGCTCGGGCGATACGCTTCGGGGCTGCTTTCCTTGGTCGAAGCGCTACGACGCCCGGACTTGGCCGGCGCCTTGTCCTTTTCAGCCGTGGTGGTGGCAGCAGGTGCCGCGGTGTCATTACCACGACGCTTGCGCGCCGTCGGCTTCGCAGCCGCTGCCGCTTCGGAGATCTCGAAATCGATCTTGCGCTCGTCCAGATCGACGCGCATGACCCGCACTTCAACGGTGTCGCCCAGGCGGAAGTTACGCCCGGTACGCTCGCCGGCAAGGCGGTGGTGCAGCGGATCGAAGTGGTAGTAGTCACCCGGCAAGGCGGTCACGTGGACCAGGCCTTCGACATAGATATCGGTGAGCTCGACGAACAGACCAAAGCCGGTTACAGCGGTGATCACGCCCGGGAACGACTCGCCGACGCGATCCTTCATGTATTCGCACTTGAGCCAGTTGACTACGTCGCGCGTAGCCTCGTCGGCACGGCGCTCGCTCATCGAGCATTGTTCGCCCAACTGGTCGAGCAGCGCATCGTCGTACGGGTAAATGCGCGCCTTCGGAATCGTGGCCGCGCCGGCACGACGAACGTGCGGCGTATCCTGCTTGGAGCGAATGACACTGCGGATCGCGCGATGAGTCAGCAGGTCCGGATAACGACGGATCGGCGACGTGAAGTGCGTGTACGCTTCGTAATTCAGACCAAAGTGACCGTTGTTGTCCGAGCTGTAGACCGCCTGACTCAACGAACGCAACATCACGGTCTGGATCAGGTGGTAGTCAGGACGGTCGCGAACGGTTTCAAGCAGCGCCTGATAATCCTTAGGTGTCGGACCTTCCTTGCCTTTGTGCAGCGTCAGACCCAGTTCACCGAGGAATGCGCGCAGTTTTTCCAGGCGCTCTGGCGGCGGACCGTCGTGGACGCGGTACAACGCAGGAATTTCATGCTTCTTCAGGAACTGCGCGGTGGCCACGTTGGCGGCCAGCATGCATTCCTCGATCAGCTTGTGGGCATCGTTACGGGTGGTCGGACGGATTTCGGCAATCTTGCGCTCGGAACCGAAGATGATCCGGGTTTCCTGAGTTTCGAAATCGATCGCACCACGAACATGGCGCGCGCCCAGCAATACCTTGTACATGGCATAAAGCTGTTTGAGGTGCGGCACCACATCGCCGTACTCGCCACGCAGGCTCTTGGCTTCAGCGGTTTTCGGCTGTTCCAGAATCGTGCTGACCTTGTTGTAGGTCAGGCGAGCGTGGGAGTGGATGATGCCTTCGTAGAACACGTAGTCAGTCATCTCGCCGGTCTTGGAGATGGTCATCTCGCAAACCATGGCCAGACGATCGACGTGCGGGTTCAGCGAGCACAGGCCGTTGGACAATTGCTCAGGCAGCATGGGCACGACGCGCTCGGGGAAATACACCGAGTTGCCGCGCACCTGGGATTCGGCATCCAGCGCCGAGCCGATCTTCACGTAGCTCGATACATCGGCAATTGCCACGTAGAGCTTCCAGCCACCGGAGAACAAACGCAGTTTGCCCGGTTTGGCTTCGCAATAGACCGCATCGTCGAAGTCGCGAGCGTCTTCGCCGTCGATGGTCACGAACGGCAGATGGCGCAGATCGACGCGGTGTTCCTTGTCCTTCTCTTCGACTTCCGGCTTGAGCTTGGCAGCCTCTTTGAGCACTGCCTCGGGCCACACATGCGGGATATCGTAGGTACGCAGCGCGACATCGATCTCCATGCCGGGCGCCATGTAGTTGCCCACCACTTCGATCACATCGCCCTGCGGCTGGAATCGCGGTGTCGGCCAATGGGTGATTTTCACCTCGACGAACTGGCCGATCTTGGCGCCGTTGTTACGACCCGGCGTTACCAGCACTTCCTGCTGGATTTTCGGGTTGTCGGGTACGACAAAACCAATGCCGCTTTCTTCGAAATAGCGACCCACGATGCTTTCGTGAGCACGCGAGATCACTTCGACGATCACGCCTTCGCGGCGGCCGCGACGGTCAAGGCCGGAAACACGCGCCAGCGCCCGGTCACCGTCGAACACCAGGCGCATTTGCGCCGGGCTCATGAACAGGTCGTCGGAGCCGTCGTCCGGTACCAGAAAGCCGAAGCCATCACGATGCCCGGAGATGCGACCCAGGATCAGGTCAAGCTTGTCTACCGGTGCATAAGTGCCGCGACGGGTGTAGATCAACTGGGCGTCACGCTCCATCGCCCGAAGGCGGCGGCGCAGAGCCTCGAATTGATCTTCGGTGGTCAGGCCGAACTCTTCGACCAGTTGCTCGCGACTGGCCGGCGAACCGCGCTCGGCAAGGTGCTGCAAGATCAGCTCGCGGCTGGGAATAGGGTTTTCGTATTTTTCCGCTTCACGAGCGGCCTCGGGATCGAGGGACTGCCAATCGGCCATTAGATAGTTTTCACCTTGTATATATAGGGGTTAGTTTGGCATAGACCTCATGAAACGGGAAATTTCACGCTCAATCCACTGGACAAAAAGCCTCTCGGACCCCGCTGAAACACCCGAAACACGCCGTCCGCGATTTTTTTCGGTTTTTTTGCACTGCCGGGCTTTACAGCCTAAAAGACGCTCCGTATAGTGCGCGCCATCGACAGGTTGATGCCTGTCGATACTGCCCAGATGGTGAAATTGGTAGACACGCCAGCTTCAGGTGCTGGTGACCGCAAGGTCGTGGAAGTTCGAGTCTTCTTCTGGGCACCAATTCAGGCAACAGACTACAACAGTCTCAAGCCTCACAAAAACCCGCGAAAGCGGGTTTTTGCATTTTCAGGGTTTGATTATTAAATCAAAACAGGGGTTTACAGAGTAAAACGATCGCCGTATAGTGCGCCCCATCAACGGCGTACGCGCTGCTGATGCTGCCCAGATGGTGAAATTGGTAGACACGCCAGCTTCAGGTGCTGGTGACCGCAAGGTCGTGGAAGTTCGAGTCTTCTTCTGGGCACCAATTCAAAAAAACCGAGCCAATGGCTCGGTTTTTTCGTTGTGGATCGATGGGTTAGTGCATTACTTGGACACTAAACTAGTCAGGAAAAATCGAGCGGCTAACACCATAACCAAAATGTTCTATTCCTCCCATTTTTAAATCATCCCGATCAATGGCCCTATCTGGTCCGGTCCAGAAACCCTTTACGGTCCGAGGAGATGCGCCCTTGTCGCTCGTCCAGACCGCTAAACCAGGGTAGAAAGGGGCTTTATATCCGAGAGGAATAAAATCAAAGCCGAACATGCCCCGACTGTCAATCCTGAGCTTACGCCAAGTGGCGACACTTGGAATCACTAGACCTCTACTCTCAGCAATGGCCTTACAAGCTGAATAGGTGCCGTACGCCAGAAACTTCAGCATGGCAACTCCCTGAACAGTCACTTCGACACTCACTACCTGCTTGTTGGAATCTTTGACCTCGATGATTGCAGACCCATTATCTATCGCCAGTATGAGCCCGTCCGAATAGACGTACACCACAGACTCGTCGCTTGACTCATAAGAGTAAGGCTGCACGCCACCACTCACGTCTAAAAACTGTGTTGCTCCCGAAGTCAGCAAACTAACTCCGTTCGGTGGAGGGTACGTTACTGTCAGTGTTATTTTTGAAGACGCCACACTCAGAAGGTTTTCCTGCGGCGGTACGAATTGCCGAACTGTCAAGATCAGCGGCGGCAGAGCTTCGGCATAAGCATCATTGAAGTCTCCGTCATGCGTCACCTGAGCATAGACCTTCAACTCGGTGCCGCTCATGAGACTGTCAAATTCAGCGCGAGCAATAGAGACCTTCAGATCCTGCCTCGTATCAGCGTTGGCAATTTCCCTGGCTGTCCACACTTTGATTTCCAGCGGGCCCCCACCCTTGTCCGTGCCCTCCAGACGTAGCCACACTCTTTGACCGGCTGCCATGAACGGCCATTTCTTGAGCGCAACCACGATGTCGGTTGTTACCGCGACCAGATCCAGCAACTCTCCAGGCGCTTGCTCTATCACCGGCTGAGGCATGTCGTCCAGACCCAGCATCTCGACATCAATAATGGTGTATTCAGACTCTACCGGCGTGGTCAGCCCATTGCGCGTGACCTGATAATAGACCCAGACCTCTGCACCGATATCTGCACCAATCGCCGGGGCCGGGATAACGAACTCCAGCGCCTTGCTCACGTTACTGACCGTCTGTGGCGCTATATCCGGTGTTCCTGGACCGTCGGTTCCGATCCAGAAAAGCCTGACCGTGTCGCCAATGGCAATACCAGGATAAGGCTGGACCACGACCGTTGTGCCGTTTTGCGCAGCCATCGGATCGAGCGCCCCTTCGACTGACGCGAGAACCTCGGCAGCGGGAAGCAAAAGATCAGCCGGCTGAGGACCGACCGAAAACGACTCTTCCTGAGACCTGAACTTCTGGGTCTTGCCACTCAGCCCCTGTCGCTCTATGACGTAATAGGCAGAAGCCTTCTTGTTGAGTGCTGCATTGACAGTCGCAGCAGGAATGTTGAATACCAGGTCAAGACTGACATTGGCAGCATCAACCGCCTGGATACCCAACGTAACAGGAGCGCCCCCTTCAGCCGGCTGCCAGTAAGCCGTAACGCTGTCTCCCTCCTGAGTTTCTGCAAAAGGCACGATGAGGTTTATGTCTTTGCTTACAGGCGCAGGACTAATCTTGCCATCCTTGAAACCTTCCAGCATCGCGCCCGCCAACACTCTGGAATCCGCCGCTTCCTGCTGCTTCTGGCTGCCTACAAAAAACTGATAGTCGGCAGAACGGAAGCTGGCTTTCTCTCCGCCTGGCAAGACACGCTCAAGCAGGTAATAAACCGTGACTATCTTGCCTCGATTGAACTCGATCGGGTCGTCCAGATAGACGTCAAACTTCATGTCTGCGTCGACATTCAACGCAGTAATAGTGCCCTCATACGAAAAACTCTTCTGCTTCGAAGAGTCACTCCAGAACAGCGTGACCTTATCGCCGACCAAGGTGCCTGCGGGGGGAATGTGAACAGAGATCAAGTCAACGTCAGGTTTGCCAGGCGCCGTAAGGTTATCCAGATCGAGCCGTCCATCGGCAACTTCGGTGATAAAGGGTGGCAAGCCCGCAAGGCTTGGGCCCACATAGAGGGTGCGCTTGGGCGAGGTGTACCACACCCCGTCTCTATACACCTTGTAGTAGATATTCATGACGCCATTCAACAGCGGCTTTAGGTCTGCACCCGCCCAAGTGAATGTGGCCGGACGACGTTTCAGATTGCTTGAACTGATGGGCCGGTCCTGATCCGTGAAGTTGATAGCCTTCTGGTTGACGTCAACCCCCTCCCTGACAAGCCGGACCGTATCACCCAGCTGCATGCCCGGATAATCGAGGCTGACGGTCACGAAGTTGACCGTCGACTTGACACTGATATGATCCGGATCGATGGAATCATTGATGGCTTCAAGCAAGTCGGGAGCCGGCAGATAAAGGCCACGGACTTGAAAAGTCAGAGGGTACGACGAGCGAATCTTACGGGATTTGTTGTCCGGCCCCGGCCTGACCACGTACTGAAGAGTCGCCGTCTGGCCGGCGAGCGACTTCACATCATCGGACGGCACGGTCAAGGTACGTACATCACCCCCTGCAATGTTCTGCGCAGTATAAGACGTCGCCCTACTGACCGGCTTTCCATTCTGGGCCGTGCCTTTGAAGTGCATCTGAACATGATCGCCCGGCTCAAAATTCAGGTAAAACTGAGCAAATGCCGACGCCGCCCTTACGCTCAGCGCGCGGTCGCCCAGATAGGCCATGTCCGCTAACGATGGCGGAGATGATGGCTTGTCGGGATAGCCCAGCTGAACATAATTCCCTCTTGTGACGGGATCAGTCCTCCAGCCCCCTCCTACGACGATCGGGGCAGCAGGCACGTCATTTAAAATTGTCATTGTATTCCATCCTTAGAATAAAAATCAGTTATCCCTCTGTGCTTTTTCGGTCGGACACAGAGTGGAAAGCTCTTTCCTCAACACAAGCTGCTGTTGACGGTAGAGGGTCAAATCCACAGGCATGACTATCGGAAATAATAGGTAAGTCGTCAGGAAAAATCAGACCTTTCGCAATGACTCAGGCACACTGAAACTATTAATTACAGTGCAATAGCTATACATGTACTGCGGCATGGAACGGCCCTTACCCGAAGAACATCGAAAAGCGACGACAGGGGAATGAATAGCTAAAAACTGCCCAAGGTAGCCTTTCACTATGACAGCGACAGACTTTCCCCGGGCACTAATGGACCTGCAAGACAAATGTCGTTTATATCTTCAAGCCAAAGCCATAGGCTGTATCGCCACCTATCACGATGTCTTTCAGATCCTTATCCTTGTCATCATCCGGGAAATAGCTCTTTCTGGTAAACGGAAGACTACCACCATCACTTGCCCAGACCCGTCTATCCCACTGCTGTCCCGCAGGCGCTGCCGGGAGGTCGAGGCTTAACTTTCCGCCACCCTCGGCACGAAGCCTGCGCCAGGTAGCCAGCTCCGGAATGACAAGCCCCCTGCTGTCGGCAATTTTCTTACACTCTGTGTAAGTACTGAAATTCAGGTACTCCAACGTGGAAATACCTTGGACAGTGACCGTTACGTACACAACCTGGCCAAGGGAATCTCGCACCTGGACATATACAGATCCGTTCTTCCTGGCCATCAAAAGGCCTTTAGCATCGACCTCGACGATAGACGAATCCCCGGACACGAACGTATAAGGACCTTTACCGCCACTAACAACCATCAACTGACTTGAATCAGGCGGCACTGCAGCAGTGCTGCCTGGCTTCGGATACGCAGCGCTTAAGGAAACATCTGAAAACTTGACACTCAGCAAGCTGCCTTGCGGTTTGATTGTCAAACTCAGCGTCGGAAAGTCTTCAGCGTAGGTGTCACTGAAGTCACCATCGAACGTAACCTTTGCAAATACCTGCAACTGACTGCCCGCCGCCAACTTATCGAACTGGGCCCGAGTGATAGTAATAGCCAAGTCCTGCTTTGCATCGGCATCGGTCAATATTCTGGCCGTCCAGACGTTGATCTCCACGGCACTACCATCCTGGGCAGTACCTTCCAGGCGCAACCACACCCGTTGACCGGCGGCCATGAATGGCCACTTCTTGAGCGTTACCACGATGTCGGTTTTTACCGAGGCCAGATCCAGCAGATCTGCAGGTGCCTGGCCGACCACTGGCAGAGACAGGTTATCCCCACCCAGTGTATCGACCTCGATGATGGTGTCGTCAGAATCTATCGGATTGATCAGCCCGTTGCGCGTGACCTGATAATAGACCCAGACCTCTGCCCCGGTATTGGAACCAATTGCCGAGGCTGGAATAACGAACTCCAATGCCTTGCTCACACTGCCGACCGTTTGTTCGGCTATAGCTGGCGTCCCGGGGCCGTCAGTACCGATCCAGAAGAGCCGGACCTTGTCGCCGACAGCAATGGTGGGGTAAGGCTGAACAACCACTGTCGTGCCATTTTGCACGGCCATCGGATCAAGGACCCAGTCAACAGACGCCGGAACCTCAGGAGCAGGAAGCAATAGACCAGCCACCTGAGTGCCTACCGAAAACAGTTCTTCTTGAGACCTGAACTTCTGAGTCTTGCCGCCAAGCCCTTTTCGCTCAATAACGTAGTAGACAATGGCCTTTTTGTTGAGCGCTGTACTGACGGAGGCCGCGGAAATATTGAATACCAGGTCGATATTCACGTTGGCTGCATCAACAGCCTGAACACCCAATACGACCGGATCCCCCCCTCGGCCGGCTGCCAATAAGCCGTAACACTGTCTCCCACCTGAGTCTCGGCGTAAGGCACGGTGAGTTTTGTTCCAACGCTCGCAAGAGCAGCATCCATCTTGCCGTCTTTGACACCGTCCACCACAGCGCCGGTCAAAACCCTGGCATCTGCAGCCTCCTGATCCTTCTGGCTGCCGACAAAAAACTGATAGTCAGCAGAACGAAAACTGACTTTACGTCCATCTGGCAGGACACGCTCAAGCCGGTAAAAAACCGTCACAACCTTGCCTCGGTTGAATTCAATGGGATTATCCAGATACACATCAAATGACATGTCGCCATCGACATTCTGCTGGGTAATAACTCCCTCATCGGTAAACGTCTTCTGTTTTGACGAGTCACTCCAGAACAGCGTGATTTTGTCTTTTACCAGGGTTCCAGCGGAAGGAATATGAACATTGATAGAGTCAGCAATTTTGTCCGGATCGAGGCGATTATCAGAAACCTCGTTGATAAATGGCGGCAAACTCGCAAGACTGGGTCCGACATAGATATTGCGCTTGGGCGAGGTATACCAGACGCCGTCTCTATAAACCTTGTAGTAGATACTCATGATCCCATTGACCAGCGGCTTGATCTCGGTATCTGTCCAGGTAATTTTCATTGGACGACGCTGTAGATTGCTGGCACTGATGGGCCGGTCTTTGTCAGTAAAGTTAATTGCATTCTGCTTGGCGTCCACGCCTTCCCTGACCAGTTTGACAGTGTCCCCAAGCTGAATACCTGGGTAATCGAGACTGACCGTTACAAAGTTGACTGCGGCCTTGGCACTGATGTGGTCCGGGTCGATAGAGTCGTTGACGGCTTCCAACAATTCGGGAGCCGGCAGATAAAGACCTCGAATCTGAAACTCAGCAGGTCGCGATGTGCGAACCTTGCCAGTCTTGTTGGAACTTGCGGGCCTGACGACATACTGAATAGTCGCCGTTTGACCGGCGAGTGCTTTCACAATATCAGACGGCACCGTCACGGTACGTACATCCCCACCCACGACAGATCGCGCTGTGTAAGACGTACTCCAACTAATCAGCGATCCACTCTGAGACTTACCCTTGAAATTAATCTGAACGTGCTCGCCAGGAGCGAAATTCAAGTAATAAGTGTTCCATATCGGCGACAGCCTGACTCCGAGCCCCCGCCCTGCAAGGTAGGACATATCCAACGGCGAGGGGGGCGATGACGGCTTGTCGGGGTAGCCTAGCTGAACATATTTTACTCCTGTAGCCGCATCAGTTCTCCAGACGCCCCCAACACCTACCGGGGCAAGAGGAACCTCCAATAAGACAGTCATATTCATTCCTTCCATAGAAATAAAGTTATCTATCCGGCTGTACGTTCTGAGGCCAGCACAGTACAGAGTGCTCATCAGTCATCATGAGCACTTATTCACTGTAGAGGGTCATTGCTTGCAGGATCACTATCAGAAGTAACAGGTTGACGTTTTAAAAATAGACTTCTTGCGATTAGCCAGACACAACCAACTTCGTGTCCTTGAAAATAAGTCCGCGACGCTTCGCTACGATGTCAGCACTTTGTCAACCATCGTGCTGGGCGCCCCCGCAGACCAGGGTATAAACCAGACCTTTTTCCAAAAACGCTCAACACGTCAAGCCCGAAACTGCCCCAGGCTCGCCTTCAACTGTGCAGCCAGTCCATCGAGCACTTTGCCGCTGGCGGTCGTCTCCACCACAGCCTTCGCAGCACGCTCGGCCTGAGCATGGATCACCTCTACCCGACCACGCACCGCCTGGGCACCTTCAGCCTGATGAACGGCCGCCTTGGTCGCCAGACCAATGGCCGCATGCACCTGCTCCACCGAGGCCTGCACCGTCTGCTGGCGCTTGGCGCTGTCGCGCAATACCTCCAGCCCCTCCTTGGCCTGACGCCCGGCGATGCCGATGGCAGCGACCGCCTCTTTCGCGCCGCGCTGCAAGGCCACGATGTGTTCCTGAATATCGCCCGTCGAGCTTTGAGTCTTGCTGGCCAGCGCCCGCACCTCATCGGCCACCACGGCAAAGCCCCTGCCCGTCTCCCCTGCACGGGCCGCTTCGATAGCTGCGTTCAGCGCCAGCAGGTTGGTTTGTTCGGCAATACCATGAATGACTTCCAGCACCACCTCGATCTGCTGACTTTGCTGCGCCAGACGCTCGATGACTTGCGCACCGGTCTCGACCTGCCCCGCCAACGCTTCGATCAGCCCGCCAACCTGACTGGACGTGCGGGTGTTTTCGTCGGTCGCCTGCTTGATGTCGATAACCTGACGCAAAGCCGCCTGCATCGCGTGGCTTTCCGACTGCGCCTCGTCGGCCATCTGCTCCAGCGCTTTGAGGCTGGCCGCTACTTCGTCCCGCTGCAATTCGGCCGCCGCATCGGCGCCGGCGTTACGCTCGCTCATGACACCGATTTCCTGCCCGGTGCGCTGCGCCACTTCGCCTGCCTCGCGGACGATAGGTTGCAGCTTGTCGATGAAGCGGTTGACCGCGGCCGACATATCACCAATCTCGTCATTACTGTCCAGCTTGACGCGCTTGGTCAGATCACCCTCACCCGCCGCCAGGTCATTGAGTGCCGCGATCAGCAGATGCAGCTTGCTGACAACCCGACGTCCGAGCACCACCGCCAGTAACAGCAATACGCCCAGGCCGACCAGGGCCAGGCCCATGCCGATTCTCCAGCGCAGTGTTTCGGCAGCTTCCTGAACCGCAACACGCGTGTTGGCGGTCATCGCCACCCCTGCCGCCTGAGCCGACTGCAGACGCGTGCGCAAGGCGGTCGAGCTGTCTTTCGAGGCACTGGCAAGGCTGTCGGACACCAACTGTTCACCACTGGTGATCAGGGTCGCGAAACGCTTGTCCAGGGCGGCAAGATTCTCTTCGACCGTTGCCGTGGATACACCCATGCGCACCTTGCCGATCTCCACACCGTTAGGGCTGATGGACGCTTCAACGTAATACACAGAAGGATCGTTTTTCGCCGCATTGAGGACCTTGTCCATCGCCCGCTCGCCTTCGCCCTTGGCCAGCAAGGCCTTGACCAGCGGATTGTCGCGGTTCATGTAACGCGTAAGGTGCTCACCTGCGGCGTCGTCATAAACCACGAACAGTACATTGGGATTGCGCTGGGCACGGCGTGCGAATTCGGAAAGCGTTGGTGTGTCGTTGTCCCACATGGCGCGTGGAGCGACGGCGGCGAGCAGTTCAGCCATGTCGGTCGCGGACTCGCGAAGGTCTTTCTCCAGCGTGGCACGCAGTTGAGCCTGCTCGTCCTTCAGACGGGTAGAGAGCCCGACACTCAGGCGCTGACGAGTGCTGGCTGACAACGCATCGAGGCTCGACCTCACTTCGCTACTCGCCGACTCCAGCTCTGAGGAAAGATGTTGCGAATCTACCCCGAGACGACTGGCGAGATCAGCCTCAAGCGCGGTGACCGTGCTCCGGGTAAGCGCAACCGCCACCACCACCTGCACCAAAAGGGCGATGCCCAAGGCAATGAAGACCGGGCGCAACAAACGACTTTGCAACAGAGATAAGACAGCAGACACAGGAGAATCCCTCCACCCTCAGCGCCACTAAAATGATGGCACTTTTCTGTCATCTTTGTAGCAAGCGCCGTGCCGTGACACAAGTCTCACTTTTGTGCGCTTCCCGGCCCTCGGCGCGAAAATAAAAAAGGGCCGCACATGCGACCCTTTTTGGCACAGCCCGGTGACGTATCAGCCGAACGGATGACGCAGCACGATGGTTTCGTTGCGGTCAGGACCGGTCGAAATGATGTCGATAGGCGCACCCACCAGCTCTTCGACACGCTTGATGTAAGCGCGAGCGGCAGCAGGCAGCTCTTCGAGGGTTTTGGCACCCAGCGTGGATTCGCTCCAGCCTGGCATCTGCTCGTAGACCGGACGCAGACCCAGATAGCTGTCAGCGTCGGTAGGCGCGTCGATGACTGCACCCTCTTCGTTCTCGTAGCCCACGCAGATGTTGATGGTTTCCAGACCATCGAGCACGTCCAGCTTGGTCAGGCACAGGCCCGAGATGCTGTTGATTTCGATGGCGCGACGCAGGATGACGGCATCGAACCAGCCACAACGGCGTGCACGACCGGTGGTGGCACCGA
The DNA here is from genome assembly GCF_030208985.1 of Pseudomonas sp. MEJ108. NCBI lineage: Bacteria > Pseudomonadati > Pseudomonadota > Gammaproteobacteria > Pseudomonadales > Pseudomonadaceae > Pseudomonas > Pseudomonas sp. MEJ108. The sequence continues at coordinate 27,452 of NZ_JARVSW010000025.1, read as the reverse complement.
ACTCATGACCACGCTTGGCCAGGAAGGCACCGACGTCGTCGAACAGTTCTGTCGGGAACGGACCCGAACCCACGCGTGTGGTGTAGGCCTTGGTGATGCCCAGGATGTAATCCAGGTACATCGGACCAAAACCGGAACCGGTGGCAATGCCGCCCGCAGTGGTGTTGGAGCTGGTGACGTACGGGTAGGTACCGTGGTCGATGTCCAGCAGCGAACCCTGGGCACCTTCGAACATGATGTCCTTGCCGTCGCGACGCATTTCATGCAGCGCAGCGGTGACGTCAAGCATCAGCGGCTTGAGCATGTCAGCGTATTCCATGCACTCGTCGAGCGTCTTCTGGAAGTCGATGGCAGGCTCTTTGTAGTAATTGACCAGCACGAAGTTGTGATAGTCGAGCAGCTCGCCCAGCTTGGCGGCGAAACGCTCGCGATGGAACAGGTCGCCGATGCGCAGACCGCGACGTGCAACCTTGTCTTCGTAGGCCGGGCCGATACCACGACCGGTGGTGCCGATCTTGAACTCGCCGCGGGCTTTTTCACGCGCCTGGTCGAGTGCCACGTGGTACGACAGGATCAGCGGGCAGGACGGGCTGATGCGCAGGCGCTCGCGCACCGGAATGCCTTTCTCTTCCAGCTTGACGATTTCGCGCAGGAGCGCGTCGGGAGCAACCACCACACCGTTACCGATCAGGCACTGCACGCCTTCGCGCAGCACACCGGACGGAATCAGGTGCAAAACGGTTTTCTCACCGTCGATCACCAGCGTGTGGCCGGCGTTGTGGCCACCCTGATAGCGAACTACGGCGGTAGCATGTTCGGTCAGCAGATCAACGATCTTGCCTTTGCCCTCATCACCCCATTGAGTGCCCAGGACTACGACATTCTTACCCATAACACTTGTCCTCATTCACGCAAACTTGGTGCCGGCGGCGGCCGGCAGGAATACTCAAGAAGCCAGCGGCATTACCTGCCAGTGCTCGCCATGCTGAATCAATTGCCGGTCACAGTCGGCTTCACGCGCGGCGCTCGCCTGCTGCCCAGGCAACGCCTGAACCACACGCTGACCTTCACTGCGCAACTGGCAAACCATCTGCCAGAGTGCCGCATCCGTACTGTCCGGCACCCAGATGCCACCAGACGGTAAGACGATTTCTGCCTGCCCCAGGGTAACCAGGGTTTTCAGGTCGGTGGAAAAGCCGGTCGCCGGACGGGCACGACCGAAGTCGGCACCGATGTCATCGTAACGACCGCCCTGAGCGATCGACTGACCCACGCCCGGTACGAATACCGCGAACACCACACCGGTGTGGTAGTGGTAGCCGCGCAGTTCGCCCAGGTCAAAGTACAGCGGCAACTGCGGGAAACGCGCAGCCAGACGCTCGGCGATCGACAGCAGGTCATCCAGCGCGGCCAGCACTGGCGTCGGCGCGCCGGCCAGACGATCACGCGCGGCGTCGAGCACCTCACGACCACCACACAGATCAACCAGTGCGCGCAGCATCATTGCCAGCTCTTGCGGCAGATCGGCGGTGAGGGCAATCACCTCATCGATGGCCTTGCGCTGCAGCGCATCGAACAGCTGCTGCTCGACTTCACCCGACAGGCCGGCGGCGCGCGCCAGACCGCGATAGATACCGACATGCCCGAGGTCCATGTGCACATCCGGCACATCGGCCAGTTGCAGCATGGCCAGCATCAGGCTGATGACTTCGACGTCGCTGCTCGGGCTCGCATCGCCGTACAACTCGGCACCCAGTTGTATGGGGCTGCGCGAGGACGACAGCGCACGCGGCTGGGCATGCAGGACACTGCCTGCGTAGCACAGACGGCTCGGGCCTTCACGCTTGAGGGTGTGGGCATCGATACGTGCAACCTGCGGCGTGATGTCGGCACGAAAGCCCATCTGCCGGCCCGATTGCGGGTCGATAACCTTGAAGGTGCGCAGATCCAGATCCGAACCCGCGCCAGTCAGCAGGGACTCGAGATACTCGATATGCGGGGTGACGACAAACTCATAGCCCCAGCTCTGAAACAGATCCAACACCTGACGGCGCGCTACTTCAATGCGCGCCGCTTCCGGTGGCAGTACTTCTTCGATGCCATCTGGTAGCAGCCAGCGGTCGACCGTTGCCATTACGCCATTCCCCTGTGATCCAGGCGGCCAGCCTACAGGCCGACCTTGAGTGAAGCAGAAAGTGATGCGCCGTATGACGGGCACGACAAATGCCCGAGACAGGCCTTGCAGACCACTTTCCTCGAAAAATCTTGCCGCGTTCCGATTCAGATACGGCCAATCAATCGTGCAGACGCAAAAAAGCCGGGAATTTCCCGGCTGCCGCATGATACACACGTTTCACCGTACGTTCACCCCACCGGGCGGTTTTGCCGCCCGGCGGATGATTAATTACGGCTTGGCTTTTTCCATGTAGCGAAAGAATTCGCTGTTCGGATCAAGCACCATCACGTCGCTCTTGTTCGCAAAGCTTTCGCGGTAGGCACGCAGGCTGCGATAGAACGCGTAGAACTCCTGGTCCTGACCATACGCCTTGGAATAGATCGCGGCAGCCTGGGCATCACCATCACCACGCGCTTCTTCCGCCTCGCGATAGGCCTCGGCCAGCAGCACACGACGCTGACGATCGGCGTCGGCACGGATGCCTTCAGCCAGCTCGTTACCCTTGGCACGGTGCTCGCGCGCTTCACGCTCACGCTCGGTGCTCATACGTTCGAAAACGCTGCGATTCACTTCCTTCGGCAGATCGATGGCCTTGACCCGGACATCCACAACTTCGATGCCCAGTTCTTTCTCGGCCATGCGGTTCAGCGAACCGGTGATATCCGCCATCAGCGCGTCTCGCTCACCCGACACGACTTCGTGCAGGGTGCGCTTGCCGAACTGGTCACGCAGGCCGGATTCCAGACGACGCGAAAGACGCTCGTCGGCGATCTGCTTGAGGCCGGAAGTCGCGGTGTAGAAACGCTCCGCATCCTTCACACGCCACTTGGCGTAGGCATCGACCATGACCGCTTTCTTTTCCAGTGTCAGGAAGCGCTGGGTCGGTGCATCGAGGGTCAGCAAACGACCGTCGAACTTGCGCACCTGGTTCACGTAAGGAACCTTCACATGCAGACCCGGCTGAACGTCAGCCTGGACCACACGACCGAATTGCAGCAGAACAGCGCGTTCGGTCTGGGACACTATGTAGAAGCTGTTCCAGGCAATGACCGCCAGTATCACGCCAACAATAAGGGTGATCAGTGATTTGTTACTCATCAGCGAGTCTCCCTGGTACGTACTTCACCACGCTGCTGAGCCTCAGTCGCCCGGGCGGCGGCAGCAGCAGCGGCAGCATCATTGGCTGACTGCGATGGCGTACCTGAATTGGAGCCATTGCCGGTACCGCTGCGGCTGCTTTCGATCATCTTGTCGAGCGGCAGGTAAAGCAGGTTGTTCTGCCCCTTGTCGCCGGTCACGAGCACCTTGCTGGTGTTGCTGAAGACTTCCTGCATGGTGTCCAGATACAGACGCTGGCGGGTGACTTCAGGTGCCTTGCGGTACTCGGCAACCAGTTTGGTAAAGCGATCCGCCTCACCCTTGGCGCGCGAAACCACTTCATCGCGATAACCGTTGGCATCTTCAAGAATACGCTGAGCCTGACCACGGGCTTCCGGGATCACACCATTGGCGTAGCTTTCAGCCTGGTTACGTGCACGCTGCTCGTCTTCACGGGCGCGAATCACGTCATCAAAGGCTTCCTGCACTTCACGCGGCGCGGCGGCGCTCTGCACGTTCACCTGGGTCACGGTGATACCGGTGCGGTAGGTATCGAGGAAGCGTTGCAGACGCTCCTTGATTTCGCTGGCCATCAGTTCGCGGCCTTCAGTCAGGACCTGATCCATCGCCGTGGAACCCACGACATGACGCAACGCACTTTCAGTCGCGTGCTGCAGGCTGATTTCAGGCTGATCGACGTTCAGCACGAACGCCTGAAGATCGCTGATCTTGTACTGCACGGTCAGCGGCACTTCGACGATGTTCTCGTCTTCGGTGAGCATCTGGCCCTGCTTGCTGTAGGCGCGCTCGCGAGTCACGTTCTCCATGTACTTGCGATCGAACGGCGGGAAGTAGATGTTAAGGCCCGGGCCCACGGTCTCGTGGTACTGACCGAAACGCAGCACGACAGCCTGCTCTTGCTCGTCGACCACATAGATAGCGCTGTAAAGCCAGAAAGCGACGAGTACGACAAGCCCGATGCCGAGCAGGCCGAAGCCACCGCCCTTGCCTGAACCGCCACCACTGCCACTGCTGCCGCCATCGCTGCCGCGTTTGTTACCGCCGCCGAACAACCCCTTCAGGCTTTCCTGCAGCTTACGGAAGGCCTCGTCGAGATCAGGTGGTCCCTTGCGGTCGCCGCCACGGCGTTTGCCACCCCAGGGATCTTGATTATTCGAGTTGCCACCCGGCTCATTCCAAGCCATAGCGCTCTCCATCTGATAAAGCAAAGACGCGCCCGCGGCGCGCCGACCAATGCTACAGAATGCTCGGGAAAGCCGTACAACGGCTTTCTCGTGCTTTTATTGCAAAGTGTGTTGCTCGATGAACTCCAGCGGCTGCAATCCTTCGCGACTCACCAGTCGATTGAGTTCAACGCGCGGCAGTCGTACGGCCAGCACGCTGGCACCTTCCTCGTCATGCGTTTCGCTCTGCACCGCACCCAGTTCAAAGAACTGGGCACGCAGCCGGGCAAGACTTTGAGGCAGAAGCAGCGTGCCGACAAACAGATCGTCGCCGAGCAATTCGGCGATAGCCTGTTTGAGCAGATCAAGCCCTCGACCATCACGGGCAGACACCCAGACACGCTGCGGTTTGCCGTCGGCATCGCGCTGTATCTGAGGCTCTACGCCTTCAAGCAGATCGAGTTTGTTATAGACCTCGAGGATCGGCAAGCCCTCGGCTCCGATCTCGCCGAGCACCGCCATCACCTGCTCGATCTGCGACATGCGATCCGGCTCGTGGGAGTCGATCACATGCAGCAGTAAATCGGAGTTGCTCGATTCTTCAAGCGTCGCGCGAAAGGCCTCGACCAGCTTGTGCGGCAGGTGGCGAATAAAGCCCACGGTATCGGCCAGCACGATAGGACCCAGGTCATCGAGCTGCAGACGACGCAGGGTCGGATCGAGCGTGGCGAACAGTTGGTCTGCCGCAAACACATCCGAATCGGTTACCGAGTTGAACAGGGTGGATTTGCCGGCGTTGGTATACCCCACCAGTGAAACCGATGGAATATCCGCGCGACGACGCCCGCGACGGGCCTGATCACGCTGGCTGCGAACCTTCTCCAGCCGTCCCTTGATCTGCCGCAGGCGAACCCGCAGAAGACGTCGGTCGGTTTCGAGCTGGGTTTCACCCGGACCGCGCAGGCCGATACCACCTTTCTGTCGCTCAAGGTGAGTCCAGCCACGGACCAGACGGGTACTCATGTGTTCAAGCTGGGCCAGTTCGACCTGAAGCTTGCCCTCGTGAGTACGCGCCCGCTGCGCAAAGATATCGAGAATCAGACCGGTACGATCAAGCACACGACACTCGAAAACGCGTTCGAGGTTGCGTTCCTGACTGGGCGTGAGGGTGTGATTGAAGATGACCAGATCGGCCTGCTCGGCCTTGACCTGATCGCGAAGCTCCTCGACCTTGCCAGAGCCGATCAGATACTTGGCCGAAGGCCGATGACGCGGCACGTTGATAAACGCAACGGTATCGGCACCGGCCGAGATGGCCAGTTCCTGAAACTCCTGCGGATCTTCGCGCGCCTCAGGGTCCTGACCATCCAGATGAACGAGAATTGCACGTTCACCACCACTGTGGCGCTCAAAGAACAAGGCAGACTCCTATCAGGCGTTACCTGGCTCGGCGTCCGCGCCGTCAGCGTCTGTAGCGCTTGGCAGGCGGATCGGACGAACCGGTACGACGGTGGAAATGGCGTGTTTGTAGACCATCTGGCTGACCGTGTTCTTCAGCAAAATGACGAACTGGTCGAAAGACTCGATCGTACCCTGCAGCTTGATACCGTTGACCAGATAGATCGATACCCCGACCTTCTCTTTACGCAAGGTATTCAGGTAAGGGTCTTGTAGCGAATGCCCTTTTGACATGTGCCGCACTCCTTTAAGGATCAATAAAATAATAAATCGAATTCGATTTGCTTGACCGACCACCCCCCAAGGATAGACGGCTATTGCAGGGACTCAGCTCAATATGGAGACCGATCCCAGGTATTTCAAGGCGCGCGACAGATTGTCGCTGGCCAGGCTGTCCAGCCAGTGCAGGTCGTCCCAGCTACGTAGCCAGGTGAACTGCCTTTTGGCCAGCTGGCGCGTCGCAATGATGCCGCGCTCCTGCATTTCATCCCGTGTCAGTTTCCCATCCAGGTGATCCCAGACCTGGCGATAACCGACGGCTCTTATCGATGGCAACCCCGAATGCAGGTCACCTCTTGAGCGCAATGCCAGTACTTCGTCCAGAAACCCCTGATCCAGCATTTGCTCGAAACGTAGCGCGATGCGTTGGTGCAGCACCTTGCGATCAGCCGGAGCAATGGCAAGGTTCGCGACAGTATAGGGCAATTGCTGGCGCCCTGATGCGGCTGCTTCGGTACTTTGCGCAGTTTGTTGCTCGCGATGTGCCGTCATGCTCATTCCGCTGACGCGATACACCTCAAGCGCCCTGATCAGCCGTTGCGGATCGTTGGGGTGAATACGTGCCGCCGAAACGGGATCGACCACCGCCAACTGATCGTGCAATGCCTGCCAGCCGAAGGCCTGTGCATCCGCCTCAAGCTGCGCCCTGACCTGTGCATCGGCCGCCGGCATATCCGCCAGCCCGTCCAATAGAGCCTTGAAATACAACATAGTGCCGCCGACCAGCAAAGGAATATTTCCGCGTGCGGTAATTTCCGCCATGGCCGCCAGAGCGTCACTGCGAAAATCGGCTGCGGAGTAGCTTTGCGCCGGGTCGAGAATGTCGATCAGACGGTGAGGATGTTCAGCCAGCTGCGTCTTCGACGGCTTGGCGGTGCCGATGTCCATGCCGCGATAGACCAGCGCAGAATCGACGCTTATCAACTCGCAGGGGAGCACTTTGGTCAGTTCTATCGCAAGGTCGGTCTTGCCTGCAGCGGTAGGCCCCATGAGAAAGATGGCCGGAGGTAAAGCGTTCATTCATTGACCGCGCAGGAATAATTTATCCAGGTCATTGAGACCCATCTGGGTCCAGGTAGGACGACCGTGGTTGCATTGCCCGCTGCGCTCGGTGTTTTCCATGTCACGCAGCAGGCCGTTCATTTCCGGGATGGCCAGACGCCGATTGGCACGAATCGCGCCGTGACAGGCCATGGTGCCGAGCAGCTCGTTCATGTGCGCCTGCACCCGGTCGCTGGTGCCGTATTCCATGAGGTCAGCCAGCACATCGCTGACCAGCCGGTTGGCCTCGGCCTGCTTGAGCAACGCAGGGATCTGGCGGATCGCCAGGGTTTCCGGGCCGAGCCGCTGCAGTTCGAAGCCCAGGCGCTGGAAGGTCGCAAGGTGTTCTTCGGCGCAGTCCGCTTCACGCTGGCTGACCGCGATGGACTCGGGCACCAGCAATGGCTGGCCGCTCAAGCCTTCGTTGGCCATGGCTATTTTCAGGCGTTCGTACATGATCCGCTCGTGGGCGGCATGCATGTCCACCAGCACCAGGCCGTGAGCATTTTCAGCAAGGATGTAGATCCCCTTGAGCTGCGCCAGCGCATAACCCAGCGGCGGAATATCACCGGGCGATTCAGGCAGCGACGCGGGCGCGGCACTGGGCAGCGGTGCGAAGAATTCCCGGTAGGCACTTTGCGCTTCGGCGACCGGCACGCCAGCGGTGGGCCGAGGCGTGTATTGATACTGATAACCGCTGCCAGCGCCGCCAGCGCCGCCAGCGGCAGCAGGCCGGGCAAACGGCTCGCCCTGGGGCTGCTCCAGCACATTGTTGGCCAGACGCATTTCACCCTGCGGCCCGAATTCGCCCGCTTCTGGCCCGCTCGGGCGCGTCTCGGCGACAACCGGCACGCTGCCACCCAGCTGATTTTCAGGACGTACATCGCCCAGCGCACGGTACAGCGTGCCATACAGGAAGTCATGCACCATGCGCCCGTCGCGGAAGCGCACTTCATGCTTGGTCGGGTGAACATTGACGTCCACAGCGGCCGGGTCGACCTCGAAGAACAGCACGAAAGTCGGGTGACGGCCATTGAACAGCACGTCGCGATACGCCTGACGCACCGCGTGGGCGACCAGCTTGTCGCGCACGGCCCGGCCATTCACGAAGAAATATTGCAGGTCGGCCTGGCTGCGCGAGAAGGTCGGCAGCCCGACCCAGCCCCACAAATGCAGGCCGTTGCGCTCGATCTCGATGGGCAGCGCCTGCTCCAGAAAGCCCGGCCCGCAGATTGCCGAGACACGTCGCGCTCTGGCGGTGTCGTCATGCGCCTCATGCAGGCTCAGCACGGTCTTGCCGTTGTGCCGCAGATGGAAGGCCACGTCGAAACGCGCCAGCGCCATGCGCTTGATGACTTCCTGCAAATGATCGAATTCGGTTTTCTCGGCTTTCAGAAACTTGCGCCGGGCGGGCGTGTTGAAGAACAGGTCGCGTACTTCAACGGAGGTGCCTACCGGATGCGCGGCCGGCTGCACGCGTGGCGCCATGTCACGACCTTCGGTTTCGACCTGCCATGCCTGATCGGCGTCGCGGGTGCGCGAGGTCAGGGTCAGGCGTGCCACGGAGCTGATCGAAGCCAGCGCTTCGCCGCGAAACCCCAGGCTCATGACCCGCTCGAGGTCTTCCAGGTCGCGAATCTTGCTGGTCGCGTGGCGTGCCAGCGCCAACGGCAGATCGTCCGAAGAGATGCCGCTGCCATCGTCGCGCACTTTCAACAATTTGATGCCGGCCTGCTCGACGTCGACATCGATGCGCCGCGCGCCGGAATCGAGGCTGTTTTCCAGCAACTCCTTGATCACCGAAGCCGGACGCTCGACAACTTCGCCCGCCGCAATCTGGTTGGCCAGACGCGGACTGAGCAGTTCGATGCGTGCTGCGTTCAGGGCAGTCTGAGCGTTATCGGCTTCGGTGCCGTCGAGCAGGAGATCGGTCATTACTGAGTCGCCACCTCGGAACTTGGAATACGCAGATCCTGGCCGATCTTCAATTCATCGGACTTCAGATTGTTGGCGCTGCGCAAGGTGGCGATGTTCATGTCATAGCGTGCAGCAAGCATGGCCAGGGTTTCGCCGGAACGAACGACGTGAGTGCGCGGCCCCTGAGCCAGCTTGCCGTTGTCACGCAGCCAGGCAATGTAGGTGCCCTGCGGCGGGTTCTGCTGGAAGAACTGCTTGACACCCGACGTGATCGAACGCGCCAGCGCCTGCTGATGCGACGCAGAACCGAGCTTGTTGGCCTCATTGGCGTTGGAGATAAAGCCGGTTTCCACCAGAATCGACGGGATATCCGGCGACTTGAGCACCATGAAGCCCGCCTGCTCGACGCGTGCCTTGTGCAGCGAGGTCACGCGGCCAATATTGCTCAATACCTTCTGGCCAACGTTCAGGCTCGAAGACAGCGAGGCGGTCATGGACAAGTCCAGCAACACACCCGCGAGCATGCGGTCCTTGTCATCGAGACTGACTGCGCCGGCCCCACCGATCAGGTCAGAACGGTTTTCACTGTCCGCCAGCCAGCGGGCGGTTTCGGAAGTCGCACCCCGATCAGACAGGGCGAACACCGATGCGCCGAACGCAGCGGAAGACGGCGCGGCGTCGGCGTGGATCGACACAAACAGGTCGGCGCCCTTGGAGCGGGCGATCTCGGTACGTTTGCGCAGCGGAATAAAGTAGTCGCCGGTCCGCGTCAGTTCGGCACGGTAGCCTTTCTCGGCATTCACCTGGCGCTGCAACTCCTTGGCAATCGACAGCACCACGTTTTTCTCTTTCTGACCGGCGCCGCCCGAGGCACCGGGGTCTTCCCCGCCGTGCCCGGCATCGATCACCACGACGATATCGCGCTTGCCATTCGGCACCGGAGTCAGCTTGATTTCAGGCTTGGCCGGGCTGACCGGAACTGCGGGTGCGGTGTTGGCAGCGGTGTCGGGAATCACCGGCGTGGGGTTGGCATCGGCGGCGTTGTCGTACAGGTCGACCACCAGACGGTTGCCGTATTGCTGGTTGGGCGCCAGCGTGAAGCTCTTCGGGGTCACACCCTTTTTCAGGTCGATGACCACGCGCAGGTCGGTAGGTGTGCGCTGCGCAGAACGCATGCTGCTGATCGGCGTATTGGCCGTGGGTACGTTCAAGGGTCCGCCGAGCGTCGCACCATTGATATCGATCACCAGACGGTCAGGCGAAGTCAGGGTAAACAGGCTGTGCTGAACCGGCCCCGTCAGGTCGAAGACCAGACGTGTGTTATCCGGCGCTCGCCATAAGCGGACACTTCGTACTTGCGTAGCGGCAACCGCCTCGACAGCCATGGCCATCAACAGCAGACCTACTACAGTAACCAGCGCGCGCATGCGCATACCTAACCCCATATCTATTTGAATTCCAAAGCCAAAGTGGCACACCACTGTTCGCCACGCGAGCCCAGCGGGCTCAATATCACGGACCGACCTTCACCGTGCGGCACAATGGTAATGGTCAGGTCGGGCTTTGGCAAAAAGCCTGCACCGCGTTGGGGCCATTCAATCAGACAAAGTGCATCGCCGTCGAAATAATCACGCACGCCCATGAACTCGAGTTCTTCAGGATCGACCAGCCGGTAAAGATCAAAGTGGAAGACCTTTATCGCACCGATTTCGTACGGCTCGACCAGCGTGAAAGTAGGACTCTTGACAGCCCCGGCATGCCCGAAGCCGCGAATCAATCCCCGCGAAAGCGTGGTTTTTCCAGCGCCCAGATCGCCATCCAGAAAGATGACGCCAAGGCCTTCTGTAACCTTGGCCAGGCGTGCACCAAAATCCATCATTGCCTCTTCGCCAACCACATGCAGCGTTAAATCAGACACGGTTGCAGCTCCTCCAGTAACTGACGAATGGCAGGAATAATATCGCTGGCGGCCAACCCGCGACCGTACTCGCCGACTTTCTGACCGGCGCTTGCGTGCAGCCATACCGCCAGACAGGCCGCGTCGAATGGCTTGAGATGCTGCGCCATCAACGCACCGATCAATCCGGCCAGCACGTCACCCAGTCCCGCAGTGGCCATGGCCGGATGACCGCGGTCGCACAGCGCCAGTTGCCCGTGCGCGTCGGCAATCAGGCTGCCGGAGCCCTTGAGCACACAAACCGTATCGAATTTACGCGCCAGCGCCCGCACTGCAGCGGCCCGGTCCGCCTGAACCTCCTTGATGCCCACGCCCAACAAGCGTGCCGCCTCGCCCGGATGCGGGGTGATGACACTGCCTTTGGGCAGGCTGACCAGCCCGGCGGCCAGCATATTCAGCGCATCGGCGTCCCACACCTGCGGACGATCCGCATTGGCGGCTGCCGACAGCAGGCTGCGCCCCCAGGCCGACTGCCCCAGTCCGGGGCCGACCACCAGCACGCTGGCTGGCTCGATCAAGCCCATCAGCTGGTTGGCCGAATGAATTGCCGCGCTCATGATCTCCGGCATGCGCGTCAGGGCGGCCGCAACGTGCTCGGGCCGTGTGGCCAGCGTCAGCATGCCTGCACCGCTGCGCAGGGCGCTTTCGGCGCTGAGCAACGCGGCACCACCAAAACCGTGATCGCCACCGATGACCAGCACGCGGCCAAACATGCCTTTATGAGCGGTCCGCGGACGCGCTGCCAGTTGTGGCAGGTTGTGTTTATCGAGGCGCTTCGCGCTGAACGGCATCTGCGCCACCAGCGCCGGGTCTGCTCGCAGGTCGTCGAAAATCAGCTCACCCACCAGATCCGCCGCATCCCCCGTCAGCAACCCCAGTTTGAGGCCGATGAACGTAACGGTCACATCGGCACGCACCGCGACACCCAGCGTCTGGCCGGTATCTGCGCTCAAGCCAGACGGAATATCCGCCGCCACGACGGGCAGACCACTGTCGTTGACAGCCTTGATGGCCGAGACATAGGGCTCGCGCACCTCGCCGTCGAGCCCGGTACCGAGCAAGGCATCCAGCACGACACCGGCCAGCGACTGCCCGGCCCATGCCTGAATATCAATACCGAAAGCCGCAGCATGCGCCGCCGCAGCATCACCGGTCAGTGCAGCCGGGTCGCCGACGGCCAGCACCCTGACCTGCCAGCCGGCCTTGTGCGCCATTGCAGCCACCAGATACCCGTCACCGGCGTTGTTACCACGCCCGGTCAATACGGTCAGCTCGTTGGCCTGAGGCCAGCGCCGAAGTAGCGTGTGCCACAACGCCTGCGCGGCACGCAGCATCAATTCCAGGCCGGGTGTACCGGCCGCAATCAGCCGTGCGTCGAGGTCGCGGACCTGCGCAGCGCTGTACAGCGCGTCGGGTAAATGAGGTTTAGTGTCGAACATGCGTCTATGGGCTCCGATGTCTGGCAGAATTATACGCACCTTGGCCCCGGTTTCTCTCTGCGCATGTCCGCTATTACTGCTGTATTTCCCACTTCCGATGATCTTGCCGCCCTTGCCGTTTCAATCAAGGCGTGGGGGCGTGAGCTGGGCTTTCAGGAAGTCGGGATCAGCGGCCTGGACCTGGCAGAGCACGAACAGCATCTGCAACGCTGGCTCGATGCAGGCTATCACGGGGAAATGGACTATATGGCAGCCCATGGCAGCAAACGCTCCCACCCCGATGAGCTGGTGCCGGGAACGCTGCGCGTGGTGTCGCTGCGCATGGATTATCTGCCGGGCGACACCGAGATGGCGCAACGCCTGACCGAGCCGGAAAAAGCCTACGTCTCACGCTACGCGCTGGGCCGTGATTATCACAAACTCATCCGCAAGCGCCTGCAGCAACTGGCCGAGCGTATTCAGCAGGCCATCGGGCCGTTTGGCTTTCGAGCCTTCGTGGACAGCGCGCCAGTGCTGGAAAAGGCCATCGCCGAACAGGCCGGGCTGGGCTGGATCGGCAAGAACACGCTGGTGCTCAACCGCAAGGCGGGCAGCTTCTTCTTTCTTGGCGAGCTGTTTGTCGATATTCCGCTGCCGGTGGATGCGCCCCATGCGACCGAACACTGCGGTCGTTGTACAGCCTGCCTGGACATCTGCCCGACTGCGGCGTTTATCGGGCCTTATGTGCTGGATGCGCGGCGCTGTATTTCCTACCTGACCATCGAGCTGAAGACGGCGATTCCCGAAGAGCTGCGGCCGTTGATTGGTAACCGGGTGTTCGGCTGTGACGATTGCCAGATCGTCTGCCCGTGGAACCGCTTCGCCCGGCCAACCGAGCAGAGCGACTTTCAGCCGCGCCACAATCTGGACAATGCCGGGCTGGCCGAGCTGTTCCTCTGGGATGAAGAGAAATTCCTCGGCAGCACCGAAGGCTCGCCACTACGCCGGGCGGGTTATGAGCGCTGGCTACGCAACCTGGCCGTGGGGCTGGGCAACGCGCCCTCCACCATCCCGGTGATCGAGGCCCTGCAAGCACGGCGCGACTACCCGTCGGAACTGGTCAGAGAACATGTGGAATGGGCGCTGCAGAGACATGGCGTGGCGCCGCTTTAAAGGTACCCCCTGGATATTCCTGTGGGAGCTTGCTCGCGAAGGCGTAGTCACGATATATAGATTTTCAGCGATTGTCCCTGCCTCTTCGTGAGCAAGCTCACTCCCACAGGTCCGGCGTGTTTTCAAGCCCTGTGGATCACTCCCGCAGGTCGGGGGTGTTTTCGAGCCGCCTAGATGTTCTGCAGCAGCGCTGATCTTGTGGGAGCGAGCTTGCTCGCGAAGAGGCAGGGACAATCGCCGGAGATTTATGCCTCTGTCAGTCAGCCTTCGCGAGCAAGCGAAGCGTGGCCCGGCTCGCTCCTACATGGTTATGACTGAACAACATTGCCTCCCACAAGACTAGCTTGGGCATGCCGCTCGTGGCCCTCTCCCCCTCTTCAAGGCTCGTCTTTATAGACAAACTTGGGCATTTCCCAGCGGAAACGAATCGCCAGCAGGCGCAGCAGCAGGCCACCGAACAAGGTGATCAGCACCGCTTGCTCGTCCGGCAACTGCAGGTACTGGCATAGCAGAAAACACCACGCGGCCAGAAATGACACGCTGGCGTACAGCTCGCGGCGGAAGATCAGCGGGATGTCGTTGCAGAAGATGTCGCGCAGGATGCCGCCGAATACCCCGGTGATCACGCCGCACACTGACGCGATCAGCAGACCGTGCCCGGCCTCCAGCGCAGTCATACAGCCGATCAGGGTAAAAGCCACCAGCCCCAGCGCGTCGAGCACCAGAAACAGTGAGCGCAGATGACGCATCAGTGGCGCGATGAAGATCGTCACCAGGGCCGCCACACTGGTCAGGACCAGATACTCCGGATGCTTGACCCAAGTCAGCGGGTAATGACCGATCAGTACGTCGCGCACCGACCCGCCACCCAGCGCAGTGACGCAGGCGATCAGCACCACGCCGAACCAGTCCATCCCGCGTCGCCCCGCAGACAGGGCTCCCGTCATGGCTTCAGCAGTGATAGCGATCAGATAAAGCATCAGCAACATGGCGGCGACTCTGCGACAAAGGCGCGCAGTCTAACCAGCCGACCTGCGCACTGAAAGAGTGCAGCGAAGATTATTCACTGCACGCGCGAGTCTCGATCAAGGCTTGATGAAGTGCTCACGGTAGAAGCGCAGCTCGGCAATCGACTCACGGATGTCGTCGAGCGCCAGGTGGGTGCTGCCTTTCTTGAATTTCAGCTCGGGGGACCAGCGCGCAGCCAGTTCCTTGAGGGTCGAGACATCCAGATTGCGGTAGTGGAACCAGTTTTCCAGCGTCGGCATGTGGCGATACAGGAAGCGGCGATCCTGGCAGATGCTGTTGCCGCAGATCGGCGAACTGCGCTCCGGCACCCACAGCTTGATGAACTCAAGGGTCTGCGCCTCGGCTTCAGCCATGCTGACGGTACTTTCGCGCACGCGCTGGGTCAGGCCCGAGCCGCCGTGCTGGCGCGTGTTCCACTCATCCATTTTCGCCAGTGTCTCGTCGCTCTGATGCACAGCGATCACCGGGCCTTCGGCCAGGGTGTTCAGCTCACTATCGGTGATGATCGTGGCCATTTCGATAATGACATCGGTATCAGGGTCCAGACCGGTCATTTCCAGATCGATCCAGATCAGGTTCTGCTTGTTCTGCATGTGTCGACTCCTCAGCGTAGGCGCGCAGTTTAGCTCACCCTGCCGTGCTAGACTCCTGCCGATCAATCGTACTGCCTAATTCATCGGTTACATCACATCGGAACACCCATGGCCAAACGCCAACTCAATCGTCGTCAGAACTGGCGCATCGAAAAAATTCAGGGCGAGCGTGCTGCCCGCGCAGCAAAACGCGAGTCCGCTACGCTTGAAACACTCGAGGGTGGCGACCTCGGCCCCGAGCAGACGGGCCTGGTGATCGCCCACTTCGGCGTGCAAGTCGAAGTGGAAGCTCAGGAAGGCGAAGTGACCGGCCAGGTCTTTCGCTGCCACCTGCGCGCCAACCTGCCTGCACTGGTGACCGGTGATCGCGTGGTATGGCGCGCCGGCAATCAGGGCATTGGCGTCATTGTCGCGCAACTGCCTCGCACCACCGAACTGCGCCGCCCGGATTCACGCGGCCAGCTCAAGCCTGTGGCGGCCAACGTCGACCTGATCGTGATCGTCTTCGCGCCGATGCCCGAGCCGCATGCCAACCTGATCGACCGCTACCTGGTGGCCGCCGAGCATGCCGGGATTCGTCCGTTGCTGCTGCTCAACAAGGCCGACCTGATCGACGAGCAGAATGCGCCCGCGCTCAATGCGCTGCTGGCGGTCTATCGCACGCTGGGTTACCCGGTACTGGAAGTGTCCGCGCACCACGGTGACGGCATGCAGAGCCTGCAAAGCCAGCTTGACGGGCACATCAGTGTGTTCGTCGGCCAGTCCGGCGTCGGCAAGTCCTCGCTGGTCAACAGCCTGTTGCCGGAAACGGACACTCGGGTCGGTCCGCTGTCCGAAGTCTCCGGTCAGGGCACACACACCACGACCACCGCCCGCCTGTTTCACTTCCCGCGCGGCGGCGATCTGATCGACTCGCCGGGCATTCGTGAATTCGGCCTTGGCCACGTCAGCCGTGCCGATGTAGAGGCAGGCTTCATCGAGTTCAACGACCTGATCGGCACGTGCCGCTTTCGTGACTGCAAGCATGACCGCGAACCGGGCTGCGCCCTGCTCAAGGGGCTTGAGGACGGCCGCGTTCAGCAGCAGCGCATGAACAGCTACCGCTCGATCATTGCCAGCCTGCCGCAAGACAGTTACTGAGCACCGAACGCCGCACGCAAAAACGCCGCGATGATCGCGGCGTTTCTGTATCGGTTGCAGCTCAGTTCTGGGCCGGCTCGACCCGCAACTTGCCATCGTCAAAGATATTCAGCTTCTGCCGGATCTCGTGCGGCTGTGCGTAGGCCTGCGGGTCGGGCGGCGCCGCTGTCGAAGCCCCCGGCGCAGCGGGAGCACCTGGAGCAGCAGGCACCGCCGGTGCGGGTGCTGTCGGCGCCGCAGGCGTGGCTGGCGTGGCTGGCGCACCGCCGGAGTTCTGATCGCCCTCTATGCGGTGCTGGGCCTTTTTGGTCAGCACCACGATATCGATGCGGCGATTGACCGGGTTGGTCGGGTTCTGGTGATCATACAGAGCAGACGACGCATACCCCACCACCCTGGCCACCTGTGAGTCCGGATAGGTCCCGGCTACCAGCGCACGG
Source organism: Pseudomonas sp. MEJ108 (assembly GCF_030208985.1). Taxonomy (NCBI): domain Bacteria; kingdom Pseudomonadati; phylum Pseudomonadota; class Gammaproteobacteria; order Pseudomonadales; family Pseudomonadaceae; genus Pseudomonas; species Pseudomonas sp. MEJ108. Next base: position 10,549 of record NZ_JARVSW010000025.1, on the reverse strand, counting down.
CGTGCAGCGTTGGCACGGTTGGCCGACAATTCCCAGTTGCCGAACCCGCCACTGCCCACGAAAGGCGTTGCATCGGTGTGGCCGCTGATACTGACCTTGTTCGGCACACTTTTGATGGTGTCAGCCAGGGCCAGCAGAATGTCTTCGAAATATGGTTTGAGACGCGCGCTGCCCGAGTCGAACATCGGCCGGTTTTCCGCATCCATGATCTGGATACGCAAGCCGTCCTGAGTGATCTCGAACAGAATCTGGTCCTTGAATTTCTGCAGCTGCGGGTTTTCCTCGACCTTGGTCTGCAATTCCTGGAGCAGCATCTCCAGACGTTCCTGCTCCACCGCTTCAGCCTTGGTCTCGGCATTTTCCGCCTCAAGCGGCACGGTGTCCGGCGACGGCGTGGTCTGCACCTCGGGGTTCAGCGTCTGGTTCGGCGACATCTCCGGCGAACCGCCCAGATCGATCACGTACGGCGAACCGCTGTCCGAGAAGCCGACCGGGTCCTTGAAATAACCGGCGACCGCGAGCAACTGCTCGGGGGTGGCAGACGACATCAGCCACAGCACCAGAAAGAACGCCATCATCGCCGTCGCGAAGTCGGCAAACGCGATCTTCCAGGCACCGCCGTGATGTCCGCCACCAAAGCGCTTTACGCGCTTGATGATAATCGGCTGATTATTTTCCATGACTTAGCGACCGCGAACCGCTTGTTCCAGCTCGCTGAAGCTGGGGCGATGCAGCGGATAGAGAACCTTGCGGCCGAATTCGACAGCCAGCGAAGGCGGCATGCCGGAGGCCGAGGCCACCAGCGACGCCTTGATGCTCTCGTAGACGTTCATTTCTTCCTTGGCATCATGCGCAAGGCTGGTGGCCAGAGGACCGAAGAAACCGTAAGCCGCGAGAATACCGAAGAACGTACCGACCAGCGCCGCACCTACGTGCATGCCGATCGCTGCCTTGTCGCCCGAACCCAGCGACGCCATGGTCACCACGATACCCAGTACCGCAGCCACGATACCGAAGCCGGGCATACCGTCGGCGATACCGGTAATGGCGTGGGATGGATGCTCGAGGTCTTCTTTCATGCTCAGCAGCTCCATGTCGAACAGACCTTCCAGCTCGTGAGGAGCCATGTTGCCGGACGACATGATGCGCAGGTAATCGCAGATGTACGCAGTCATGCGCTCATCCTTGAGGACACCCGGGTATTTGGCGAAGATCGGGCTGGAGGCAGCGTCTTCGATATCCCCTTCGATCGCCATCATGCCTTCACGGCGGCTCTTGTTGAGGATTTCGTAGACCAGCCCCAGCACTTCAAGGTAATAGGCATGTGTGAAGCGCGTACCGAACATCTTCAGCGACTTCTTGAACACGTGCATGAACATGTAGCCAGGGTTGGCCTGGAGGAACGCGCCCAGTGCAGCACCGCCGATAATCAAGACCTCGTACGGTTGGAACAGCGCCATGACCTTGCCATGGGACAGCACATATCCGCCGATGACACTTGCGAGAACGACAATGATGCCGATGATTTTAGCCATAGGAAAAAATACTTTACTGAGTCGGGTTCAGGGACAGTCCGGAAGTTGTTGAATCTCTTCTTCTCCTTATCGGCCTAACTGGGCCAGACTATAGCCGGTTCTTTTGAAAAACCCATTTATGCGCCTCCATAAAAGGAGGAAAATGGCCTCAGCACCCCGTACGCTGGCGGTTTCCCAGCTCAGATAATCAGCCGCACAGGCCCTCGAATGCCGACAGTACACGCAGCACATCACCTCGTTCCGAAGACGCTGGATGCCTGGGTCAAACTGCTTGACGGCATCGCGTTGCCGGTCCCTGCCGTCAATCATGGACACGTCCGCGCCGCACTGAACGACAGCCGTCGTTCGCTGCGTGAAATCGCCGAAATGATGCAGGAAAGTCCTGCGCTGGTGCTGAGCGTGATGCGCGAGGCCAACCATCACACCCACGGTTTGACCGAGCAGGCCGAGAGCCTTGAAATTGCCATCAACCGCCTGGGTCTGGCGCGTACCGAAGTCCTGCTGGGCCGTTTACCGGCCAAGCCGCCCGAAGAAATTCCTGCGGCCTATCGCCAACTGATTCTGGTCAGCCAGCACGCCACGCAACAAGCCAACGGCCTGTTCGCCAGCCGGCTGGCGCGACTCTGGCAGGACATCCACATGGGCAGCCTGCTGTTTCTGTCGCCGCTCTGGCCGATGGCGCTGGCTTATCCGAAGCTGCTCGAAGAGCTGGAACTGCGGGTTATCCACAAGGGCCATTCCAGCGCTGCAGTGGAAAAAGAGCTGTTCGGCGTCAACCTGCTGGAACTGTGCCTGGCACTCGCCGAGTTCTGGCGCCTGCCGATCTGGGTTACGCGCGGCTATAAACTGTTGATCAACGAGCGACGCGATCTGGCCAAGGCGCTGCGTATCGCCCGCGAAGACAACAGCCCGCTGCAGCAGCAACAACTCATGGACGACGACCCCAACCTGCGCCGCTGGCTGAACCAGCCCGCCAATACCGTGTTGCTGGGCAACGGCCTGGCGCTGGCCGCACAACAGGCCTGGAACAGCCCGCATTGCCTGCGCTGGGAACGGCTGACCAGCCTGTACCTGCAACAGTCGATCAACGAAGTACAGCAACAGGCGCACCAGAATGCGGCCAGCAGCGCACGCGTCCATGCGGAAAAAGACCTCTGGCACCCGGCCGAATCGCTGATCTGGCCGTGGGATGCACGGCGTGTAAGGCGCGACAATGAGCCTGCACCTCCGCCATCGGCTGACGCCCTGCAAATGTGGCGCAAGCAATGCGCCGAACTGCTGCAGGACCCCAGCCCGTTCATCAACGCCATGCACCTGACCACCTCGGCGCGCGACGCCTTCATCTCGTGCGGCATGGAGCGGGTCATGCTGCTGATGCTGGACAAGACCTCAACCGTGCTGCGCGTCAATCAGACTGCCGGACTGCCGAAGGACGCCGCTGCCTTGCAGCTGTTCATCAAGGAAAGCACCGTACTGCAGCGCTTGCTGACCCAGCCGACGCAGTTACGCATGACGCCCGCCAACAGTGCGCAATTTGCCGCCCTGCTGCCCCCGCCGCTGAAAACCCTGTTCAGTGGCCAGCACTGGCTGATTCGCTCGCTGAGCAACAACGGCAAAGTCATGCTGCTGGTGGTCGCCGACCAGGGCGGCGGGGCCTTGTCGGAAATTTCCGTCCAGGCATTCGGAAAAACCGCGCAATGTATTGAACGGGCACTGGGCATCTTTAGTCATCGCAAAGCCTGAGGCCTGGCGTACAATTCGCCCCTTTCCTTTCATCGGAGGCTGCAAATGTCCGCATTCACTGGCTTGTCGCTGGTCATCGAACCCAACGATCTGCTTGAGCGTCTAGACGCCCCGGAACTGATCCTCGTGGATCTGACCAGCAGCGCTCGCTACGAAGCCGGGCACATTCGCGGTGCCCGCTTCGTCGATCCGAAACGTACACAACTGGGCACGCCTCCTGCCCCCGGCCTGCTGCCCGACACGGCCGGTCTTGAGCAAGTGTTCGGCGAGCTGGGCCACAACCCTGACGCTGTCTATGTCGTCTACGATGACGAAGGCGGCGGCTGGGCCGGGCGTTTCATCTGGCTGCTGGATGTCATCGGCCACAGCCGTTATCACTATCTGGACGGTGGACTGCTGGCCTGGGAAGCGCAATTGCTGCCGCTGAGCACCGACGTGCCGCCTGCTGCCGATACTCCGGTAACGCTGACGCTGCACGATGAACCTACCGCCACGCGCGAGTACCTGCAAAGCCGTCTGGGCGCCGCCGACCTGGCGATCTGGGATGCCCGCGCGCCGACAGAGTATTCGGGCGAAAAAGTGGTCGCGGCCAAAGGCGGCCACATACCCGGCGCCGTCAACTTCGAGTGGACGGCGGGCATGGACAAGGCGCGCAACCTGCGTATTCGCCAGGACATGCCGGAGATCCTTCGTGATCTGGGCATCACGCCCGACAAGGAAATCATCACGCACTGCCAAACCCATCACCGCTCGGGCTTCACCTATCTGGTGGCCAAGGCGCTGGGCTACCCGAGAGTCAAGGCGTATGCCGGCTCGTGGGGCGAATGGGGCAATCATCCGGATACGCCGGTAGAAGTACCGAATGTGGCCGCCGCGCCCGTCGAGGTTGCGCAACCCGTAGAGCCTGCCCAGCCAGCCCCGGCCGAAACCGTCGAACCGGTCCGCGCCACCGAACCGGGACGGACCTCACAGAAATATTCAGGACACTCATCCTCAGGACCTTCAATGAAAGACCGCTTGTTCATCATCAGCCAGTACCTGCTGCCACACCACCTGCTGTCCCGACTGGCAGGCTGCGTTGCCGAATGCCGCGTACGCTGGTTCAAAAACGCTTTCACTGCGTGGTTTGCCCGCCGTTATCAGGTGGACATGTCGCAGGCACTGGTCGAAGACCTGACGTCCTACGAGCACTTCAACGCGTTCTTCACCCGCGCATTGAAAGCTGACGCGCGCCCGCTCGATGCCACGCCGGGCGCGATTCTCTCGCCGGCCGACGGTGCCATCAGCCAGTTGGGCCCTATCGACCACGGCCGGATCTTCCAGGCCAAGGGCCACAGTTTCAGCGTACTGGAACTGCTCGGCGGCGACCCCAAGCTGTCGGCGCCGTTCATGGGCGGCGAGTTCGCAACCGTCTACCTGTCGCCGAAGGACTATCACCGCGTTCACATGCCACTGGCCGGCACGCTGCGTGAAATGGTCTACGTACCGGGCCGCATCTTCTCGGTCAACCAGACCACGGCTGAAAACGTACCCGAGCTGTTCGCCCGTAACGAGCGAGTGGTCTGCCTGTTCGATACCGAGCGCGGACCAATGGCAGTGGTACTGGTGGGCGCGATGATCGTGGCGTCTGTCGAAACGGTATGGGCCGGACTGGTCACACCGCCCAAGCGTGAATTGAAGACGTTCAGCTACGACGAAGCGGCGCGTGCGCCGATCCACCTGGAAAAAGGTGCCGAGATGGGTCGGTTCAAGCTGGGCTCTACCGCCATCGTGCTGTTCGGTCCAGGTCAGGTGAAATGGGCCGAACAACTGACGGCCGGCTCCAAGGTTCAAATGGGCCAGGCACTGGCCGTTCCGGCACAGGCATGATCGCGACCTGAGCCTCGATGCATGAGTGCCCGATGATGGATATTGGCACTCATGCAGCATGCCGCCGGACGATAATGGCCTCCGGCCATAATTGCTGCGAACCGATGTCGATACTGGTAAAGTCGTCCGCTCGATTCTGTAGGATACTTCGCACTTTCATGGGCGTATGCTCGGCATATCGCGGGTGCGCGATAACCTCGACCCCCCTATGAAGCCATCGTCCAGGCCAGTGAGTTGTTGGAGTTTGTCTGTCACATGAGTAATTTTAGCCTCCCTCTGCTATTGCGTGCGCCCACGCCGACGCAGTCGAGCCTGACATTCAGTGAAGCCAATCCCCGCGACCTCAAGCGCTGGATCTCCAGACTGCCCAAGGCAAACCTCGGAGAAATGGCGCGCCAGCTCTATCAGGGGCTGACCGAGCTGAACCAGTTGATCACCCCGAGCGAAAACCGCCTGCAATTGCTTGAATTGCTGCGGCCCGAGGTGTACTTCGTCTGCAAGCACCTTGAACGCCACTTTCTCAATCAGGCCATTGTGCTGGACGAGCGACCACGCAAGGTGGCCAACCTCTGCCAGGCACTGCAAAACCATCTGGCGACCGGTTACAAGCAAATCATTCAGCAGGTCGCCCCGCGCTACACCCGAGACCAGGCCGGGCTGTTCAGCACCGCACTGCAACGAGCAGTGCACGGGCTCAACGGGCCGCTGATTCGCGCCAACCAGCTTTACTGTCCCGTTCAGGACGGCCTGTGGCTCGAGCTGCACCAGATTTATCAGATTGCCCGTCAGTACCAGTTGCACAACACACCGGTCGAAGAGCCCCTGGCCCATCACAGCAAAGTGCTGAGCGTGGAACAAACCTACGTGATCGCGCTGCTGATGGGCTGCTCGCGCTGCAATCAGATGCGCCAACTGAACATCGGCAAACTGGCCGATGCGCTGGAGGCCTGGAGCGCGCTGGTAAAGCTGCAGTCGCCTGCCACGCAAAGCAGCCTCTTCGCCCTGGACCCGACGGCAGACAAACCGCCGCTGTATCGCACCCTGTTCAGTGACGAACAATCACCCCGGCTGCTGGGCATCAATACCTTGGCGCTGGCGGAAGCGATCAATCAGTACCTGGCCCTGCCGGACGACCAGCGCACGCCCTCACCGCTGCTGATCCCAACCGGTATCAATACCGACCTGCTGCAACATCTGGCGGTCGCCTGGGGTGATGTGGCCGAACGCACCTTTCAACGTACGCCCGGTCAGGGCACGCTGAGATTGTGCATCGGCATGAGCGCGCTGCATTTCTATGTCGCTGGCCAGAAGTCGTTCAGCGAGCTGCTGCAATTGAACAGCGCCACCAGTGCAGCGAGCTTTTCGTTGAAGATGGCCAATGATGACGCGGACGATCCGTGGGCCTCTGCCTTCGATACTCAGCGTGGCAAGACCTCATCCGTTCTGCTGCCCTACGAAGAGATTGAATACCCGAAAAACGACGGCGACAGCGACTCGCTGTCCAACAACCAGCACACGTTTCCGACCTTCGACCTGAATATCGTCAACCACAGCCCGGGCGGTTACTGCCTGGCGTGGCAGAAGGACGTGCCTCAACAGTTGCAGGCTGGCGAACTGGTGGGTATTCAGGACGACGCAGGTCAGGGCTGGAGCGTTGCCATCGTGCGCTGGATCCGTCAGGTACGCAGCGGGGGCACACAGATGGGCATCGAACTGATCGCCCCGTTTGCCCAGCCGTGCGGCATGCAATTGATTCGCGAACAACAGAACAGCCAGTACCTGCGAACCCTGATGCTGCCCGAAGTACGCGCCATGGAAAAACCGCCCACCGTGCTCGCACCGCGCCTGCCTTTTCAGGAAGGCAGCATGGTGATGATCAACGTCAACGGCGAAGAACGCCGCGCCTCACTGAGCAACCGGCAGGTCAGCAGCGCCAGTTACAATCAGTTCGAGTATCAGATGTACGACGCCCCGAAAGCGGCCGAAACCGAAAAGGCCAGGCCGGATCAGGAATTCGATTCCTTGTGGGGCACGCTTTAGCGATCATTGCGACAGCCGTCGCGATTGCCCCTCGCCATCAGGAGCAGACCACGACGGCCTGAGCGTCAGCGCTTTCCCTCGCGGTCGCGCAAGCCCAGCAGATACAGCACGCCATCGAGCCCCAGCGTTGAAATGGCCTGCTTGGCCGATTGCTTGACCAGTGGCTTGGCGCGAAACGCTACACCCAACCCGGCAATCGCCAGCATCGGCAGGTCATTGGCACCGTCGCCGACCGCGATGGTCTGCTCCAGACTCAACCCTTCCTTGTGGGCCAGTTCGCGCAACAGATCGGCCTTGCGCTGCGCATTGACGATCGGCTCGACCGCTACGCCGGTCACCTTGCCGTCAACCACTTCCAGCTCATTGGCGAAGACATAATCAATGCCCAGCTTTGCTTGCAGCTGCTTGGCAAAATAGGTGAAGCCTCCCGACAGAATCGCCGTCTTGTAACCCAGCCGCTTGAGCTCGGAGAACAGTGTTTCAGCACCTTCGGTCAAACGCAGGGACGCGCCGATTTCATCCAGCACACTCACGTCTAGGCCCTTGAGCAAAGCCAGACGCTCCTTGAAACTTTCGCTGAAATCCAGTTCGCCGCGCATGGCACGTTCGGTAATCTCGGAAACCTGCTCGCCGACGCCTGCGGCCTTGGCCAGTTCGTCGATGACTTCGGCCTCGATGAGGGTCGAGTCCATGTCGAACACCGCCAGGCGCCGGTTGCGGCGGAACAGCGAGTCCTGCTGGAACGCGATATCGACGTCGAGATCCTGGGCGACAGCGAGAAATTCGGCCTGCATGGCTTTCGGGTCGGCGGGCTCGCCGCGCACGGTGAACTCGATGCAGCCCTTGCCCTTGTCAGCCGGGGTGTCGAGCGGCATGCGACCGGACAACCGATCGATCTGATCGATATTCAGCCCGTACCTGGCAGTGATGGCGCTGACGCGCTGCAATTGCTCGGCCGTGACCTTGCGGGTCAGCAGCGTAACGATGTGGCGCGCCTTGCCCTGACCTTCGACCCAGTGTTGATAGTCGGTTTCGGAGACCGCAGTGAAACGGACTTGCTGATCCAGTTCGTAGGCAGTGAACAGGATGTCCTTGAGCACCGAAGATCCCTGCACAGTATCCTGAATTTCAACCAGGATGCCGAACGACAGGGTGTCATGGATCACCGCCTGACCAATATCGAGAATGTTCACGCCACCCTGAGCGAGGACGCCGGTGATGGCTGCAGTGAGACCGGGACGGTCGACACCGGTGATGTTAATCAGGACGATTTCGCGCAAGGCGCACCCCCGCAGTGGAAAAAAAACGCATTCTAACCACATTCAGTGACCACCGGGCACAGGCAGCGCTTTGCCGCCACTGGGTCGCTCGTTATACTGCGCGACAACTTCACCGAAAGAGCCGTGCTCTGTGAACCGGCCCACGCCCGTTAAAACCGATAATTTCTTCCTGCTCATCTTTCGTGCCCTGCGTCATCGCCGTGTACCGATCGCTTTGCGCATTGCCAGCCATAACGTGATCCTGGTCGCTTTGGCGCTGGTGATCTACGCCGGTGTCATGGGCCTGCAGTTCAAGCAGGCCATGCATGAACAGGCTGATGCGCTGGGGCAGGCCCTGACCACCCAGACCGCCACCTCGGCTACCGAGCTGTTGGTGTCCAACGACATCCTCAGTCTCAACGTGCTGCTGGGCAATCTGGTCAAGAATCCGCTGGTCGCGCATGCGGCTATCTACAGTGTGGATAACCGCATCCTCGCGGAGGCCGGCCAGCGCCCGAAAAACGGGCTTCTGGGGGAAGCTCAGGGCCTGTATGAAATCAAGATCACGTTCCAGGACGTGATGGCGGGCCATCTGCGTATCAGCCTCGACATGTCGCAGTTCCAGCAGCCGCTGACCATCAGCCTGCAGAGCATGGGCATTCTGGCCGGTATCCTGCTGGCCCTGGCGCTGGCCCTGAGTCTGCGCCTTGGCCGCCACATCTCCACGCCACTGATGCAGATGCGTATCTGGCTGCGTGATATCGACCCGTACACACCCGCCACTGATCGCCAGGATGAAATCGGTGATCTGGCGCGGCAGTTGCGCACCTCGTTCGCGCCGCCGGTGCCGGAGCCAGAACCGCTGCCCGAGCCCGAGTATGACGGCGAGGAAGACGACAGCGAAGATCCGTATCTGGAGCCGGAAGAGAAGCCTGCGCCAGTGGTTTCAGCTCGTAGCAGCGAAGCAAAACCGCGCTTGCCGGCACCACCGGTGCAGCGCCGCATCGTTGCCGAGGAAGATGAAGACGACGATGAGGATCCGTTCGCCGATCTGCGCGACCACTCGGACAACTCACCAGCCGTTCGCCCGGCGGCTGCCTCGGTAGCGCCGGTCGAGCCGCACAACAGTGCAGTGCTGGCCGTGCAGCTGGGTGCACAGGATCAATTGCGTCGCCTGCCGCGTGCACGCCTTACCGAATTGCTGCAACGCTACCGCGACTGCCTCGATCAGGCCGCCTCGCTGTATGAAAGCGAGCTGCATACGCTGAATGACGGCAGCACGCTGATGCTGTTCCACAGTCACGAAAGCGGTGATGACTACCTGACCAACGCGATCTGCTGCGGCGAGCTGTTGCGCGCACTCAGTCATGCCTTGCAGATCGAGGTGGCCGATAGTGGCATCACCTTGCAACTGCAACTGGGCCTGACGCTGGGTGAAGGCTTGAGCGGTCTGAGCCAGATCGATCTGTTGCTGACCGAAACGGCGCAGGACGCACTGGCGCTGTCTCAGCACAGCCGCAACCTGCTGCTGGTCGAACGCCGCATCAACGACGATCAGTTGATCCGCCAACGCGCCCGCATCCGCCCGATCGCCAGCCCGGAAGGTGCCTGCTGCGTAGAACGCCTGATGGAGCCCTACCCGTCGATGCTCGAGCGCCAGCTGGCGCGCATGCACGAATCCAACAAGGCCTGATCCTCTCCTCCGCTCACGCTTGAAGTGAGACGCTTGTGCCCATGCTCTGCGTGGGCACGCCGTTCCGGACGCTCTGCGTCCTATCCTGATCAACCTCTCCCGGCGCAAACAGATGACGCAGAGCGTCACGACCTGCATTCCCACGCGGAGCGTGAGGAACGATAGGTGTCCGCAAGATCACCACCTGGCCCGGCCCCAGCGCGGGCATGCCGCACCGGGGCGTGAGGAGCGATAGGTGCCCGCAAGATCACCATCGTGCCCATGCTCCAGCGTGGGCATGCCGTTCTGGACGCTCGGCGTTCTATCCTGATCAACCTCTCCCGGCGCAAACAGGTGACGCAGAGCGTCACGAACTGCATTCCCACGCGGAGTGGTGTGACCCCCGAAGGTTGGACAATTATCCACCTACG